>JAICPX010000060.1 GCA_025929635.1 Chitinophagaceae bacterium | reverse complement strand
GGATAGAAAACAATACTTTTTTGACGTTGGTTAGAATTTAGCTGAAAGAAGCTGGGTACATAATTATAACCTCGCTCCCTTAAAAACCGCAGCCCACGGTTTAAACCGCAGGCTGCCTGCGTAAAATAATTTGTCACGAACACGGAATTCAAGCACGTTTGATTCATTATTGTATGTTGAGGAGATTGCTTCAGCCGACTCAACCTTCCTTTGCTTTGCAATGAACGCTGTCGGCTTCGCAATAATAAACCCCCCGATAGAAATCGGGGGGAACAACTAAAAACACAAGCCTGAAATAAGGTAGGGTGGTCCTTTGACAGGCTCAGGATGTTTCAAAAGGATGGATTCGAATTAAAACCCATTAATGATCATTGTTTTGATTTTTTCATTTCCGCCCACGATTTAATTCGTGAACTCGTTTGGAACCGCCCAACGCTGAAGCCTTGCGCTACGTATATTAATCGGGCTTCTTGCCATCTAAAAACGTATTGATAGTGCTGATCTTTGTTTGATTGTTTTCGTCGGTCTTGACTTCGTAGTTGCTATAGAAGTTTTCAACTACCTGTGCGGAGTTGCCATATAATTCCATATTGCGGCGGATATAAGCCGGCACAGTCTCAAACTCATTATTCGGGTCAGATGCGTTAATGTTGAATGACAAATTACGCAACTTCTTCAGCCTTTCGGCCGCCCTACGTTGTTGATCTTCATTTTCGTCCGCCATCGGCGGATCCTCATCTGAAGCAGTCAAAGGTTGCTGAGAATGATGGGCCAACGGCCTATCCGCCGCTGGAATGTCATTACGCATGACCAATTGCATATCGCAAGGAGGTTCCTCGTTGATTTGCTTCGGTTCATTTTGCGCAATACGTGGTTCTTCTGCAGAAGGCATTGGAGTAGAGACCCCTGCTTTTGATTCTGCGTAAATATTGGATGGCCTGGCCAGGTAGCCTCCTGATGCTGCAGACATCCCTTGGCTACTATCTTTGTTTGTTGAAACGTCAGTGTCTTTTGTACTTGTAGATTTTCCGGATTGGTCTTCCGAAAATACTGTTTCAGTTTTTACCGTTAATATGATTTTTTCCCCAGTAGTTTCACCTGTAATTCTATTCGTGGTTTCACTAAGTGGTTTTTCGGTAAGATGAAGATCCCATACAACAGTTTTATTATCCTCAGCTGCTTGCAGGATCATGTTTTCATTCTCTTCTTCCTCCAGTTCTTCATCTTCAACGATCATCATTGCTGATACAGGTTCGTCAACGGCAGGAATTGTATCAACAAGTTTTGGCGCCATTAAATCGACCACTTTTACTTCTGCTTTTATTTCTTCTCCGAAGGAGTCCTTTTGGACTTTGGGAGTATCTTTCTTTTCCTCTCCAAGTGTCATAATAATTTTTTCTTCTTTGGGTTCAGTCTTCTTTGGTTCTTTCCTGGAAAAAGGATCCTTATGTTCAAATCCTGTTGCGATAAGTGTGATACCCAAATTATTCCCGAGCGTATTATCATAACCAAGTCCCAAAATCACATCCGTATTCTCCCCGGCGTGGCTTAATAAATAATTTTGAATGATCTCCACTTCATCCATAGTGAATTCATGTTCCCCTTCACAGGAATTAATATTGATAAGTATCCATTTTGCACCTTTAATATCGTTATCATTCAATAATGGAGAATTCAGGGCTTCTTCAATCGCTTTTTGCGCCCGGTTCTCTCCCGCTGCCGTTGCACTACCTAAAATGGCAACACCGCCATTCTTCATCACGGTGCACACATCCGCAAAGTCAACATTGATCTGACCGGTTGTTGTAATAACGTCAGTGATACATTTGGCTGCAGTGGCTAAAACATTATCGGCTTTTGCAAAAGCATCACGCATTTTCAAATTGCCAAACTGGTGTCGCAGCTTATCATTGCTTATTACAAGTAATGTGTCTACATATTGTTTCAGATTTTTTATTCCTTCTTCTGCCTGTTGGATCCTCTTCTTCCCTTCATAAGCGAAAGGAGTAGTGACGATACCAACGGTAAGGATACCAAGGTCCTTACATATTTTGGAAATGATCGGGGCGCCACCGGTACCGGTACCGCCGCCCATACCCGCTGTAATAAACGCCATTTTGGTATTTACTTCCAATATTCGGCGTATCTCTTCCAATGATTCTTCAGTAGCCTGTCGACCGATCTCAGGATTAGCACCTGCACCCAGGCCCTGTGTTAGGTGCGGACCTAACTGAATTCGGTTGGGGACCATGCTTTGCGCAATTGCCTGTGCATCGGTATTACAAATGATGAAGTTGACACCTTCGATCATCTGGCTAAACATGTGATTGACGGCATTACTCCCTCCTCCTCCAACACCAATCACTTTGATGATCGATGATTTTTCTTTTGGCAGATCAAAATGTATCATACGATTGAATTTTAAAAGCCCCTCTAAATCTCTCCGCCTGAGGCGGAAGACTTTGGAAGACTCTGTTTATAGGTTAGTAATTATTAATTATTAATTGTTAATTGTTAATTACAGGTGATGATCCTCTTCTTCTTTAAATAAATCGACTAGCCTGTCCTTGAATTTGTCCCAGAAACCGGTAAGATTCTTTCTCTTTGTCATCTTATCAGCTGAAACCGATTGTTCAACCGCAACTGTTTCTTCAGTCGGTACTTGTTTCAAACTCTCTGGCACCTCAACGAGTTTGAAATCTTTATCAAACTGTTTGCGGTTATGTTCATAATCATCATAACCTTTTAATATCAAACCGATACAGGTTGAATAAGTTGGTTTCGCCAATTCTTCAATATGACCAGCCGCAAGATGCTCGTTAGGGAAACCAATTCTTGCATTTAAGCCGGTTGCGTACTCAGTCAACTGGATCATGTGTTTCAATTGTGATCCCCCACCTGTCAAAATGATGCCACCATTCAATGCTTTATTATCAAGACCAACTTGTTTTAAATGATAAGTAACAAAGTCGAGAATCTCGCTCATCCGGGCCTGTATGATGTTTGCAAGATTCTTTACACTGATCTCTTTGGCAGGCATTCCACGCAAGCCGGGTATGGTGATATAGGCATTAGTTTTTGCTTCATTTGATAATGCACTGCCAAACTGAACTTTCATTTGCTCAGCCTGAGTTTTCAATACACCCAATCCTGTTTTAATATCATTCGTGATGTTTTCGCCGGCAAAAGGAATAACAGCAGTATGTTTTAAAATTCCTTCATAGAAAACGGCGAGGTCCGTAGTGCCTCCTCCGATGTCAACTATTGCAACACCCGCTTCCATATCTTCCTGTCCCATTACTGCGGATGCTGATGCAAGCGGTTGCAACACCAGGTCCTTTGTTATTAAACTTGCTTTTTCAACACTGCGATTGATATTACGTATCGCATTTTTGTCACCTGTTATGATGTGGAAGTTGGCACCAACTTTTACCCCGCCATAACCGATCGGGTTAGGAATATTTTGAAAATTATCAATTGTGAATTCCTGGGGGATCACATCAATGATCTGGTCACCTGCAGGAATATAAGTTTTGTACTGATCAGAGATCAATTGGTCAATCTCATTACGGGTGATCTCTTCTTCGGTATTCTGACGAACAATATCGCCACGGGTTTGCAAGCTTTTAATGTGATGCCCCGCAATACCGACATAAACTTCTTTAATTTCCAAACCAGGATTCGAAGCCAAACAATTTTCAAGTGCAGCATTGATGGCTTTGATCGTTTCATCAATGTTAAGCACCTGGCCATGTTTTACACCATTGCTATTGGCCCGTCCAAAGCCAAGGATCTCAAGTTTACCAAATTCATTTTTACGGCCAGCGATCACGGCAATCTTTGTGGTGCCAATGTCAAGACCGACGATAATGGGTTGTTCGTTGTTCATGATATTGTTGTTTTTAGTTGTTTATTGCGAGGCAGCGCCGAAGCAATCTCCTCTGTTTATTAGTTGTTTGTTGCGAGGCGAAGCCGAAGCAGTCTCCTCTGTTTATTTATTGTTATTGTTCTAAATACCAGCTTCAGTTTTTCATAGCATCGCCTGTTGCGTCGCGCCGAAGGCGCTCCTTTGGAGCACACTTCATCGTTCTGTAATTCTATTCGCACCCCTCACACTGCAGACTGCCGACCACCCATCGACTATCGGCTACAGACTATTGACTACTCTCCTTCTTCGGCATCACTGCCTTCGGATCATTCCTCTTAGTGGGTAAGGATTGGGCTTTCATAGCATTTGGGTTAGTAGATTGAGTGCTCCGAAGGAGCCCATTGGGGCTGGTGGCTCTCAATTTGTTTGTACTTACTTGCTGTTCACTCGTTATTGGTTTTTCTTCAACGGAGTTCATCCGAACAACAACCGGTTTTAATGCAGCAACGCTGTCATACTGCTTCTGAACCTGTTTTAGCATTTCATCAATTTTTTTCTTTAGCATAACGGTATCTACCTTACTTTTTACGGTTCCTCTTCTTGTTCCTACCACCTGTCCGTTATATTGAACATCAATTGCACTGTACGAATCAAATCCTTTTTGTGCAAGCACCTGTTTATAGAATACCATCAGGCGATTGAACTTTTTGTCAAGATCGTTTGCATCGCCAAGCTTTATTAAATGATCTCCCACCACCGGGCTTAATTCAAAACGCTGACCGGTTATATCCACCTGGGAAACCTGGCTCATCCAGAAGGGATCATTCTTTATATAGGTTGCAATATTCTTTACATCTGTTAATAACAGGCTGTCTTTGGCAGAATAGACTTTCTTATCAATAAAGCCGGTGAACATGGGAACCCTGGCGGTCCTTCGGTCAGAAAGTGGAAGTTTCTTTATTGTACTATCTATGTAGAAACTATTTCCTGACGTGGTGAAAATTCTTGCGACCGGCTCCCTTTCATAAACTTCAACATGCAATACATTGCGATTGTCAAACCACATTTCGGCCTTGCGGATCCAAATATGATCTCTAAGTGATTGTTCAAGCTTTTTCAGATTGATCTCGGAGATCTTCTTTCCTTTAACTTCAGCGCCAGCGCCTGATCTGAGCAGGTTATTTATATCATCTGCATCCAGAAAATAATTTTCTTCGGAGCCTTTTATGGCAATGGTATAGCCCGTGCAATCTTCTTTATTCTTTTTGCCGATAGCGGCGATCAGTAAACTTAACATACCACCCCCGATGCAAACCCAAAGCATCACAAATAATATTTTCCGTATCGTTGCTCTTGTATTCACAAAAAAACTATTTCAAAATTTCCTTTATGGGGTCAACCAGCAGGTCGATGTCACCGGCACCCGCTGTCATCAATACTCCTTTCCTCGCAAACTCCTTCTTCATCCAATCTTTCAATTCTTCCTTTTCCAGCAGCTTTTTATTCTTGCTCTTCATTTTATCCAGGATCATTTCACTATTTACCCCTTCTATTGGTAATTCTCTAGCGGGGTAGACCGGTAACAGTATTACTTCATCCGCCATGTCCAGCACTTCTGCAAACCCATCAGCAAGATCTCTTGTTCTGGTATACAGGTGAGGCTGGAAGATCATTGTACTTTTCTTATCCCTGAACAAGGATTTTGCCCCGCTGATCAATGCTCTTAATTCTTCGGGATGATGAGCATAATCATCAATAAAAACCAGCTCAGGAGTTTTGATGATATACTCAAATCTTCTTTTCACCCCCTTGAAATCCGCCACCGCTGCTTTGATCTTTGTCTCATCGATTGGTAAAGAACTTACTGTTGTTATCGCTGCTATTGCATTTTCGACATTATGCAACCCGCCGATATTCAAATTCACTTTCTCTATTCTTTTATCTTTTATCACCACATCAAACTCATAACTTCCATCGATCATCCTTATATTCTCAGCACGGGCATCTGCATTTCTATTCTCAGCACTATAGGTCAGATGGCCTGGACCCTTCAGATCTTTTGTTCTTTTTAAGCCAAACTTGCTGATCAATAATCCATCTTCCTTTATTTTCCCACTGAAATCAATGAATGCCTGCTCCATTGCTTCAGCCGTTCCGTAGATATCCAGGTGATCAGGATCCATTGCTGTGATGATCGCTATGTCCGGACTCAATTTCAAAAAGCTTCTATCATATTCATCGGCTTCAACAACACTCACATTTCTTTCACTGGACCAAAAGTTCGTCCCGTAGTTCACCGAGATACCGCCAAGAAATGCATTACAACCATAACCCGTATGCCGCAACAGGTGCGCAACCATGGTGGTGATCGTCGTCTTCCCATGGGTACCGGCGATGCATATATTAAAAGAACTTTCAGTTACTATTTGTAAAACATCACTACGCTTTACAACCCTGTATCCGTTCTGTTGGTAATACACCAGTTCTTTATGCTCTTTCGGAACAGCAGGTGTATACACAACCAGCTCAGCATCTTTCAGGACCAGGTCAACTCTTTCTTCATAGTGAATACTCATTCCTTCCTGCGCTAACTCTTTTGTTAAAGAACTTGGTGTTTTGTCATATCCACTCACTTTCGCCCCTTTTGAATGAAAGTACCTTGCCAGGGCACTCATCCCGATTCCGCCAATGCCAATGAAATAAATCGAATTCACTTTTTCATTGGACCTTTTCTTTTCATTCATTCTAAAAAATGTTCAATGTTCAATGCCCTGAACCCAACATTTTCGTACAGACAAGGCATGCCTTGTCTCTACAATCACCCATGCCGGATTTCAAAGACCCCCGAAGGGGGATTCATAAGGACAGTATTTAACTCTTGGAACCCGTCAAATCACTTTCAAAATTTCTTCTGCTATTCTCGCATCTGCGTCAGCTATCGCTAACTGACCGATATTATTTCTCAATTCATTTTGTTTTGCTTCGTCTCTTGCCAGCTCAATGATCATCGGAATCACTTTATCTCTTGCCTCGCTGTCCTTCACTATCAATGCTGCATTCTTGTTTACAAGACTCATTGCATTCACTGTCTGATGATCTTCGGCTGCATAAGGAAAAGGCACAAACAAGGTTGGCTTTTTCATCACACATAATTCAGCGATCGCAATGGCACCCGCTCTTGAGATAACAATGTCTGCTGCAGCATACGCATCTTCCATTTTTGTAATAAAATCATTTACCCAAATGCCTGGTTTTGCCGCTGCCCGGTCCCTCGCCCTGGGCAAATAAGGTTTACCTGTCTGCCATATCAATTGAAGTCCCGCATTCAACAATTCATCAAGATGCGCATCAACGGCTTCATTGATCGCTTTTGCACCCAGACTTCCGCCAACTACAAACACCGTTTTCTTTCCTTCATGCAACTGGAAAAATCTTAGTCCTTCGGCTTTTGAAACAGTTGATTGAGAGATAGCGCCTCTGACGGGATTTCCCGTGATCACAATTTTTTCTCTTGGAAAGAATTTTTCCATTCCCTCATAAGCCACGCAAATTTTTTTGGCCCTTTTTCCAAGTATCATATTTGTTTTTCCGGCAAATGAGTTTTGCTCCTGTATGATTGTTGGAATATTCCTTTGTTGCGCCAATTGCAACATGGGAAAACTCGCATAACCGCCCACACCCACAACCGCATCGGGTTTGAACTCACTCATTATTTTTCTTGCCTGGAAATAACTTTTAATGATCTTGAAAGACAACCCTATGTTTTTTATCAAAGAACTCCTGTTAAAACCAGCGATATCCAACCCAATAATCTTGTATCCCGCCTGTGGCACTTTTTCCATTTCCATCCTCCCCTTCGCACCTACAAATAATATCTCAATCGAACTATCGTTTTTCCTCAATGCATTGGCAATTGCGATTGCCGGGAAAATATGGCCACCGGTTCCTCCTCCCGCTACTATGATGCGGGCCCCTGTCCCCCGAAGGGGGAACTTAGCTCCGTCATCCTTACTATTTGCATCATTCATCTTTATTGTATCCTCCTAAGCCTCTCCGCTTTCAGCGGAAAGTTTAGCGGCTTTTCCTTCCAATTGTTCAACATTTCTTGCAACACTTAATATGATCCCTATGGCAAAACATGTAAACAGAAAACTACTTCCTCCCATACTCACCAATGGAAGCGTTACACCTGTTACAGGAAATAAGTTTACACTTACTGCCATGTTCGCAACCGCCTGTATTACCAGCGTAAAGCTGAGTCCCAATGCCAGGAATGCTCCGAATGCATAAGGACACCTTTTAAAAATCCTGATGCTTCGCCACAGGAACACGAGGTAAATAAATATTATAAAGGCACCACCGATTAAACCATACTCCTCCATCAGGATTGGAAAAATGAAATCGTTATATGCCTGTGGTAAGAAATCCCGTTGTGTACTGTTGCCGGGACCAACCCCAACCAACCCTCCTTTTGCGATCGCAATTTTTGCCTGGGTCACCTGGTAAGCATCGTCATCGATTGCCTGTGTGCTTCCATAGATAAACCCTTCAACACGATTGACCCATGTATCAAATCTTGCAAGAAGGCCTGAAGAAGATTTTCTTGTATCGGCCAATTCATCGCCGCCTGAATTATGATGAATAACAGCTGCGGTAATCAATATTATGATCGGTATACAGGCGATACCAATGGTTATCAAAAGATGTTTTGTGTTTGCTCTCCCGATAAAGAACAAAAGCAAACAACTCGCCCCCAGCAATAAGGCAGTGGAAAGATTAGCAGGCGCAATCAATGCACAAACAATTCCAACTGGTATGATCAATGGAAGGTATCCCTGTTTAAAATTCTTGATTACATTTTGTCTTTTGCTTATTTGTCTTGAGATGTACATGAACAAAGCAAGTTTTGCCAGATCGGACGTTTGCATTGTCATGTTAATCAGCGGCAGTCGGATCCATCGGCTGCCTTCATTCATGCGAACACCAAAGAATAATGTATAAATAAGGAGTGGAATTGATATGAGGAAAAGGAAATACGCAACTTTTGACCAGATGGTGTAGTTCACCCTGTGGGCAAAATAGATGACCGCCATCCCGATCGTGATAAATGCGATCTGTTTGAACAGGTAAACTTCGGTATTACCGCGGTATAATTTATATGCCAATGAGCCTGTAGCACTATAGACAACAAGCAGGGAGGCGAGCACCAGCAGTATTACCAATGCCCAGATCACTTTATCACCCTTGGTGCGCTGGCTAAAGTTTTTGATCTGGTTTTGTATGTTTAAAGCTTCGGTCATTTTTGCCCTCCCCTATGGGATTGTATTTATTTGAAATTTCTTCCGGCCCCTCCAGGGAGGGGATGGAACAGTACAATTGTTGAATAAAGAACTAAACTATCCCGACTCAGTCGGGATGCCGCGGAAGATCAAAAAATCCGAACAGACCTACTGCAGCATAAAAGTGCGACGCAACGGAAACCGATCAGAATTATTACTGTTGGCAACACAATCATCACACTTATTATTAAAGAACTTTTCAATCACCCAGGGAAAGCCCAACCTAAGTCTCCCCTTCAGGGGGACAGGGGGTTGGGTTTACAACTCCCTCACGGCCTTCTTAAACTGGTTGCCCCTGTCTTCATAATTCTTAAACAGATCAAAACTTGCACAAGCCGGGCTCAATAAAACCACATCGCCTTTTTCTGCAAAATGAAAGGCAGCGTGTACGGATTCTGAGGCGCTGCCCGTATTTACAATAGGGCTAATTATATTTCCAAATGCCTCGTGGATCTTTCGATTGTCAGTGCCGAGACAAATGATCGCTTTTACTTTTTCTTTTACAAGATCCGTGATCAGTGAATAGTCATTTCCTTTATCAACTCCCCCAAGGATGAGGATGGTGGGCTTGTTCATACTTTCCAATGCATACCATGTACTATTTACGTTTGTTGCCTTGCTATCATTGATGAACTCCACTCCGCGGATCGTTGCCACGGGTTCCATTCTATGCTCAAGACTTTGAAAAGTGGTAACAGCTTCCCTGATCTTCAATTTTCGCAGCTCGAGCGTTGACGCTGCTACACATGCGGCCATCGTGTTGTATTGATTGTGTATTCCTTTTAATGCAAAATCATAGACACTCATACTTACGTAATCGCTTCCTGTTCTTACATACATATCCCCGTCTTTGATAAATGCTCCATTTGGTACTTCTTTTTTCATGCTGATTGGCAGTTGGTTTGATTGAATATTGAATTGGTTTAAATATTTCATAGTTACTTCATCATCCAGGTTATAAATGAAATGATCATTTTTTACCTGGTTCATAGTGATGCGGAACTTGCTGCGTATATATTTTTCAAAACTGTATTCGTAGCGGTCGAGATGATCTTCAGTGATGTTGGTGAGTATTGCGATATCGGGTCTGAAAGTCTTAATATCATCCAACTGGAAACTGCTGATCTCTGCTACATACAATGGTTTGGGAGCTGTCGCCACTTGCCTTGCAAATGAAAACCCGATGTTGCCAACCAATGCACAATCCAATCCTGCTGTTCTACAGATGTGATAGGTTAATGCAGTGGTTGTCGTTTTTCCATTACTGCCGGTGATCCCGATTATTTTACTGTTGTCTTTGAAGCGATAAGCGAGTTCAATTTCACTGATGATCTCAATTTTATTGGACCTTATCTTTTTAACCATTCCATTCTTCTCCGGTATACCCGGGCTCTTCATCACTTCGTCAGCATTCAGTATCTTTTGATCAGTGTGCCTGTCTTCTTCAAATTCAATTCCGGCATTTTGCAATTCGTTGCGATAGATCTCTTTCAAAGAACTTTCATCCGAAAGAAACACTTCATACCCTTTTTGTTTTGCCAGCAAAGCAGCGCCGACGCCACTTTCACCACCGCCAAGTATGACAAGTCTGTGTTTCATAAAGCCCATCCGGCCCCTCTCTCTTATCCCTCCCCGTTAGGGAGGGAGGCCGAGCTTTTACAATCATCTTTTGTAATTAAGCATTTCAACTATTGTTCTATGTTCATCAATCAGGTACCGACTAATATTTAAAACTGTCTCATTGTACGGAAGTTGGTTCTTCACAAGCATTAGTTTTTCTACACCACAATCTGGTTTGGACTTATCGTATAGTTTCTTAGGGTTTGAATTGGAGGCGGTTTTTCACTAACTCGTTCGTCAATCGTGAGTCGTCAGTCGTGAATAAGAACTCTTGCTTATACAGAAACCTTTTCACGATTCACGTCTCACGTTTCACGAACATTATCTCAGTTTCAACGTTGCAATACTCAATAACACCAGGAGCATTGTCACGATCCAGAACCTCGCCGCGATCTTTGCTTCATGATAACCCTGCTTCTGGTAATGATGATGAAGCGGGCTCATCAGGAAGATCCTTTTACCGGCTCCATATTTTCTTTTTGTGTATTTGAAATAGGATACCTGTATCATTACACTTAACAGCTCCACGAAAAACACCCCACAGAAAATCGGTATCAGTAATTCTTTTCGAACGATGATGGCTATGGCTGCAATAATTCCGCCCAACGTTAAACTTCCGGTATCCCCCATGAAGATCTGTGCCGGGTAAGAATTGTACCACAGGAAACCAATACATGCCCCGATCATTGCAGCGATAAATATTGATAACTCACCCAGGTCTGGTATATACATGATGTTCAGATAATCGGCGAAATACAGATTACCACTGGCATAGGCGAAAATCCCAAGGCATACACCGATCAGTGCTGACGTTCCCGTTGCTAATCCATCAAGGCCATCAGTAATGTTCGCCCCGTTTGATACTGCTGTGATGATAAAAATGACGATCAGGATATAAAGCAGCCAGGTATAATCACGCAAACTTGCCGGTAACAATTTCGAATAATTGAACTCATGGCTTTTCACAAATGGAATAGTGGTTATCGGCACTTTTGTTTCTACAAAGCATTTTTGCTGATTATTGATGATCCTACAGAACACAGTTGAATCTCCCGGAGGTGGTGTACCCAGGTATTCCCTCCACATCCTGACTTCAGCATTGAAATAAAGGGTAGCGCCAACAAAAACTCCCAATCCTACCTGCCCGAGAATTTTAAACCATCCTGCCAGGCCGTCCTTATCGCCTTTCTTGTAGGGAATGCCTTGCTCATGTGCTATACGTTTTGCCCTAAGCTTCAGGTAATCATCAATAAAGCCGATGATGCCTAACCATACTGTGGCGATCAGCATCAGCATAGTATATATTGTATCCAGTTTTGCAAAGAGCAGAGTGGGAATCACTATACCAAGGATAATAATAATGCCGCCCATTGTTGGTGTACCTCTCTTCTGTTGTTCACCGGTTAATCCAAGATCCCTTACTGTCTCATTTCCGATCCATCTTCTTAATACATTGATCAGTTTTTTTCCAAAAACCAATGTGATCAATAATGAAAGCAACATTGCCAGCAAGACCCTGAAAGAAATAAAATCAAGGATCCCGCTTCCCGGAAAGTTGATGTCCTTTTTTTCGAACCATTCAAACAAATGGTATAGCATTGTTGGTTTCAGGTTTGGCCTTCCTAACCTCTCTGCTTTCGCAGAGAGGAGTAGAAAGGACTTTGGTTTTTCTTTCAGATCATTCTTTTGAAATGATCCCTGTTCTTATATATGATTACCGTCCAAGTAATTTCACACGTTGAGTGAATCGTGAGACGTCAAACGCCAGACGTGAGACTTTTCTTCGTTTCACTTTTCACGTCTCACATCTCACTTTTCTCACCTTCCCAATAAGTCAAACATCTCCCTCACGACTTCCTTATCATCAAAATGATTTCTTACCCCTTTTATCTCCTGGTATTTTTCATGCCCTTTACCTGCTACCAGGATGATGTCGTCAGTCTTCGCCAAACTCACTGCTGTTTTTATCGCTTCCTTTCTATCCACTATTGAAATCGCTTTCTTTTTTGAGACTATACTCACTCCTTGCTCCATATCCTTAATGATCTGTTCCGGGTCTTCACTTCTTGGATTATCGCTTGTCAATATCACTTTATCACTATGTTCACAGGCAACTTCAGCCATGATCGGTCGCTTTGTTTTATCCCTGTCACCGCCACATCCAACAACTGTTATCACTAATTCATTCCCTTTCCTTAGTTTTTTAATTGTTGCGAGCACATTTAATAATGCATCCGGTGTATGGGCATAATCAACAATTGCGATCAGGCGATCTTTTGGTGATACCATATAATCAAATCTTCCTTCAGCACCCGTCAACACGCTTAAACATCTCAACACCTCCTGCTTGTCTTCTCCCATACACATGGCTGTTCCAAAAACGGCAAGAAGATTATACGCATTGAACTCACCAATCAGCCTGAAATGAACTTCTGTTTCATTCACGGTCATCACCAATCCGGTCAGGCTGTTATCAAGGATCTTTCCCTTGAACTCGGCCATGGTCCTCAAGCTGTAGAAATACTTTTTAGCATTTGTATTCTGCACCATCACCATTCCTCTCTTATCGTCTGCATTACTCAGCGCAAAAGCGGTTGAGGATAATGAATCGAAAAATGACTTTTTCACCTTGATATATTCATCAAATGTTTTGTGATAATCAAGATGATCATGCGTGATGTTGCTGAATATGCCGCCGGAAAACTTTAAACCTGTACTGCGATGCTGGTGAATGGCGTGAGAACTGTTCTCCATAAAAACATGCGTGCATCCCTCGTCGGCCATTTGTTTCAGCAAGGCATTCAGGCTTACTGCATCCGGTGTGGTATATCTAGCGGCAAGAATTCTTTCGCCGATACGATTTTCCACAGTGCTTAGCAATCCGCTTGTATATCCCAATGATGTAAAGAGCTTATATAATAATGTTGCTATGGTTGTTTTTCCGTTTGTACCGGTAACCCCCACCACTTTCATTTTTTCTGAAGGCTGTCCAAAGAAATTTGCTGCGATATGACCGGCTGCTTCGGCGCTATTCCCAACCTGCACATATACAATCCGATCTCTCTTAAAATCCGGCAGCGCTTCACAAACAATTACTGATGCGCCTGCTTCCGATGCTTTATCAATAAAAAGGTGACCATCAGCAGCCGTTCCTTTAACAGCAATAAACAAAGAGCTTTCTGTTACCTTTCTTGAATCGATCTGAACATCTTTTACATCTATATCCGTACTTCCAATAACCGACCTGATGCTTACTTTATATAGAATATCACTAAGCTTCACGATAAATATTTAGCCTAATTCAACATAAACTGTCATTCCTTTTGTCAGGCTTGTTCCGGGTTGTATCGATTGCACCATTACTTTTCCCTGGCCGTTAACCTTTACTTTTAACCCCATATTCTCTAACAGGTACACCGCATCCTTTAAACCCATTCCCTTTACATTTGGCATCACGGTTTTCGTCACATTCACATCTTTGATCACGGGCTGGTAATTAGTTGCTCTTACATTTCCCCATTCTGATCTTACGGAATCGCTGTAGCCGACACCCAGTGTTTTATAAACATTCTTTATATCGCTGCTGTTACCGGCATAGAAATAATTCAAACTATCTTTTACAGCTTCATACCTGGGCAATGTTTTATTATCGATATACATAGCATATAGCTTGATCGCGATTTCACGAAAGACCGGAGCCGCGATTTGACCCCCGTAATGCATGGCCGCATGCGGTTTCGTGCGAACAACAACGATGCAGCTATAAACAGGATCATTGGCAGGGAAGTACCCAACAAATGATGCCTGGTAAACCATGTCATCGTATTTAATATTACCATCAGCTACGTGGGCTGTTCCTGTTTTACCAGCAACCGCAAATGGCATATCTTTAAAAGCAGGCCGGCCGGTTCCTTCCGTGATCACCATCTCCATGCTGTGCCGGGCAGTTTTAACTGTTGATGATTTGCAAAAGCTTTCGCTTAAAAGCGTTGGTTGAAATTCCCGGTAAACCAAACCATCTCTCATAATTTTATTTACCAGGTAAGGTTTCATCATC
>JAICPX010000386.1 GCA_025929635.1 Chitinophagaceae bacterium | reverse complement strand
CATGGAGTTATTATTGTAGGGGTATGTATTTTGCTGATCAGGAAACTGGATCTTGTAAATTTATCGGGTCTTCGGTTATTTGCCCTGAAAAGTCCATGGTTATTGCTTATTCCTTTTATATATCCTATGGCACTGGGCTTACTTAACCTGTCAAGCATCGAACCAGGTAAAATAAGCTGGTATCCTTTTTTGCTTGCATTCTTAGCCACAATGGCAAAAGCCCTGGCCGAAGAGTATGCTTTTCGGGGTTTGCTCCAATCGTATTTGATAGTAAAATTGAAAAATAGATTCTCATTATTTGGAATAATATGCATGTCATCCTGTGTTTTTGGTTTGATGCATATTATTAATATCTCGCGGTATGGTGTTGTGGATATTATCAACCAGGTAATTGTTGCGTTTTTCTTTGGTGTGTTCTTTGGCGCTTTATTACTAAGAATAAATAATATCTTTTTGTTAGGGATCATTCATGGGGGTATAAATTTTTTGTTCAAATTGAACTCACTGGTGGGGAATGAAGTAAAGGAGGAGAGTATTCACGTGTCAACATTAGCGGAAATTATGAACGTGATTATCCGGTATACTTTGTTTTTTCTTCCCCTGTTTGTTATCGGGTTTTTTTTAATAAGAGGCAGGCGAATAGAACAACTCAAATTAGATCAAAAGTAGTGATGTAATTGTAGCAATTGGTCTGTTGAAACGACTCGTAATAGTTTTTAGCCATGAAATCACTTTTGCCAATATTATTTTGGCTATTATCTGCTTTTGCCTATTCCCAGACACTTGACTCGGTAAACATGGCGTGGGCTCCTGGTACGATTCCAGGAAATTACGCACAAGTGCCAACCGCAAGTACAAAAGTTTCCTACAAACCTGAAATCCTTACATCCGGCTTTATTGATATCATAAACAATGGCCAGGTCAACGCCTCCGCAAGGTTCATTCGTTTGTTTATTGGTGAGCCAGGAAAATTTGCAATTCCGCTTTCTATCTATAGCGGCGTTTCTTCCAACAATCTTCAAAACGTGCAAAACCAGATAAGTACGAATAGAAGCAATGATCAATTGATTACAAATTTTCTCAATCCGCTAAGCGGTCTTGCCAATCTGTCAATTGAAGGAGTGATCTTTCTTAAAAGGAAAACTCAAAAATATACGCGGGTTGGTATCATTTACCATTTTGGAGAAAGGATCCTGACAGGTTATCAAACGGGGCCTGTAACAGACCCTTCAACCGGCAAACCGGCAAATTTTCTCAATAGCTTCGCAACAACCGGCTTTTATTTTCAAACGGGCGCCTGGGAACGTAATAATGCAAGAAATGTCGGAATATTCTGGCTTGCTTTCAGGTATGTGGGATGTTATACTAATCCTTCCAGGTTAAAAGAATTTATACCAACGATTGAAACGAACGGAGAATATTTTGGGTATTCCATCGGTTGGGGAGTGGAAATAAATAGATTAGTCAATATTAAGGTGTTGTACTATAAATACACAAAGAAACCCGAGATCGAATTCACATTTCCGATCTATCAATTCTCGTTCAATTACTCAATGAAGTAGGAAATATCAGACTTTAAAAACGGAAAGCTTCAAGGTTTTAAACAAAAGAGAAAGTTGACTGCCCGGAGACAGTGCGCTGGTTTTTACAAAGGATTTGGAAATTTCTTTTTTGGACGGTTTTGGACATTGGACGGTTTCGGATTGCGAAGAATGCGATGAGTCCGATCAATCAACTTTCTGGCAACAAAAATATTCTTGCAACACATGCAACGCAAGAGCAAAACTTCCCGATCTGGCAAATATGGTTTTTACGGACGCGATCGTAAAGTTCTCATTGTTACACCGAGTAGTTTTGCCCGATCTTTATAAGGGTCGTAAATCCCACAAGTTTAAAATCAGGGAGTTGTACTATAGTATATGCAACAGGAATTTTACAATTTGCACATTGAAATCTATTTTAAAAATAAGTTTAACAAAAAATCGTTTATTTACTTACCAATGTCCGATGGGATCATACGATTTCATCATAATTTTAAAACCAATTACGACTCATGAAAAACCCAGAAACAACTAGCCACGTAATCAAAGTGGCCATTGCTGATGATCACACGTTGTTCCGTTCCGGTGTGAAAGCATCTTTGACTGCTCATAAAGATATTCACGTAGTGGCCGAAGCTGAAAATGGAATGCAGATGCTCAACCTGCTAAAACACATTCAGCCGGATGTTGTCCTTCTGGACATCTCCATGCCGATCATGGATGGCTTAGCCACACTTCCCGAGATCAAAAAACTCTATCCCGGTGTAAAAGTGATCATGCTCAGCATGCACAATGATCATTCAATGATCAGCCGTATGATGGAGATAGGGGCCAACAGCTACCTTACAAAGGAAAGCGGCGCCGAAAAGATCTATGAAGCGATCAAACAAGTTTACGAAAACGAATTTTTCTTTAATGATCTTACCAATAAGGCTTTGTTAAGCGGTTTGCGTAACAAGACCTTTGCTGACGCCCATAAGCCAGCCGAAGTTCATTTGAATGAGAAAGAGATCACGATCCTCCGTCTAATGTGCGAAGAAAAAAGCACAAAGGAAATTGCAGATATCGTTGACCTCAGTCCCCGTACCGTGGAAGCTATCCGTGATAAACTCAAAACAAAGACCGGGACTAAGAGCATGGCCGGTCTCGTAATGTATGCGGTGAAAGCAGGGATCGTAGAGCAATAAATTTCATCTCATAAAATAATTTCAAATGGCATCAGGTGACGATGCCATTTTTTATTGCAAACATTACCAGGCCCGCTGTATTTCTTACGCCAACTTTTTCGAACAATCGCTGGCTAATACCTTCAACGGAACGTGGACTGAGGAAAATCTCTTTTGCGATCTCTGCCGCTGTCTTTTCCTCGCATATCAATTTAATTACTTCATGTTCTCTTTCTGAAAATTCCACATTTTGGTTAAAAGAAGGCTTGATATTGTTTTTTATCACCAGTTTCTTAGGCAGGGCTTTATTGACAAGATCATTAAAATAATAACCATTTTCATGCATTTAGTTCAGTACGATCAAACGCATCCGAAACCAGGGACAGGCGAACCTTGTCCATTCACACCCAGGTGCAAGAAGAAGATGCTGCCGATCGCTCTATCAACCTTGATCTCAGCTTGCCTGTTAACAGTAAAAAACAAAAAGAAAATGAACACAGTGGTACCGATCTGATCAGGCATAAGCGTCATGCTGATGAAGACAGGCATGATAATCATCACCACCATTTTGATAAGGTAAAGCACAGGAAAAAAATTATCAATTTGCTGTCCCAACTGTTACTTAAGATAATTATCGCCATTAGTTATTTTTCCATTTTACTTTGCAGTTATATGAGCCTTTGCCAGCACTAAGTAAAAATCTATGATCATTTATAACGGAAAATACGTTGAATCCGAATCGGGCATCTTAAAAAGCAGCGATCATAGTTATCGTTACGGAGATGGGCTTTTTGAAACGTTAAAGGTGGTTGATGGAAATATTTTGCTTAAAGAGTATCACTTTGACAGGTTATTCTCAGGATTGAAAATTTTAAAATTTTCCCTGCCCTACTTGTTTACGGGACAGCTCATAGAAAAGGAAATAAAAGATCTATGTATAAAGAATAACTGTGTGAATCTGGGCAGAGCGCGGCTTTCGGTTTCCAGGGGCCTTGGCGGTTTATTTGATTGCGACAACAGGTTTTCTTACCTGGTCGAAGCCTGGCCCTTACAATTAAAAGGTCTCAATGAGAATGGATTGGTAATTGACATTTTTCCCGACGCGCGGAAAAGCATTGATATTTTTTCAAATCTTAAGTCGGCAAATTATTTGCCCTATGCAATGGCAGCCGTTTGGGCCAAGGAAAATAAACTGAATGACGCGTTGATCTTAAACAGTGATAAAAGGATCTGTGACAGCACGATCGCTAATGTTTTTTGGGTAAAAGAAGGTAAGATATTTACACCGCCATTGAATGAAGGATGTGTGGCAGGGGTGATGAGAAGGGCAATTCTGGATTTTGGTCCCGATAGCTATCGGGCTCGTATTTTGGATTTCGGACTTCAAATAGGGGAGTCCGTGTTCACTGAAGAAATCTTACTTGAAGCAGATGAAGTTTTTCTCACGAATGTTACAAGCGGTATTCGTTGGGTTGGACAATTCAGAAATAAGAAATACACTAATAAAATCGCCGGTCAGCTTTTTGCAGCTATAAGCAAAACAATTCCCGCTTAGTATTGTTATCAATACATGAAACCTTCCGTCAATATCTTTTGGTTCCGCCGCGACCTTAGACTTTTCGATAATGCTGGATTGTATCATGCTTTGAAAAGAGGGAAGGCTGTAGTTCCAGTTTTTATTTTTGACCGGAATATCCTTGATGAACTGGATGACCGCCTTGACCGCAGGGTTGAATTTATTCACAATGCGCTTCAACAGCTACAAGAGCAGCTGGCAGCGATCGGATCATCACTTGATGTTCGTTATGGATTTCCAGTTGAGAGCTGGAAACAATTGATAAATGATTACGAGGTCGAAAGCGTTTTTATCAACCATGATTATGAGCCTTATGCAAGACAAAGGGATGGCGGGATCGCTGAACTGCTGAAGGCAAATAGTATTTCCTTTCATACCTATAAGGACCAGGTGATATTTGAAAAAGATGAAGTAGTAAAAGGCGATGGCAGCGCTTATACCATTTTT
>JAICPX010000124.1 GCA_025929635.1 Chitinophagaceae bacterium | reverse complement strand
CGACCTTACCGGAACTTTTCCAAATCCAATAATTAATAACGGAGTAGTTACAACGTCTAAACTTGCAGATAACGCTGTAACAACTTCCAAGATCGTTGATGCATCCGTCACAAATTCAAAACTTGCTGCCGGTGTAATTCCAACTACATTGCCTCCAAATGGAAATGCAGGTGGTGACCTAACAGGATCATATCCTAATCCTGCAATTAATAACGGCGCCATCACGTCAACTAAAATTGCCGATGATGCAATTGTAAATAGCAAGATCGCAGATAATGCAATTACTACTTCAAAGGTCTTAGACGGATCGATCACGATGGCGAAGCTCGGACCTGATGTTGTTTTTGGTCCTGGCGGTAGTCCAAGTGGACCCGCCGGTGGCGATCTATCGGGAACTTATCCCAATCCAAACCTGGCTTCCGGTTCGGTTACCACACCAAAAATTGCAAACGGTTCAGTTGTGACGCCGAAGCTGGCAGATGGTGCCGTAAATACAAATAAACTTGCTGATAATTCCGTAACAACTGCAAAGGTTGTTGATGGATCAATAACAATGGCTAAGCTGGGACCCGATGTTATACTTGGTTCAGGTGGTAATCCAACCGGCCCTGCCGGTGGTGATCTTTCAGGAACATATCCAAACCCAACCATTAATAACGGGGCGATCACAACCACAAAACTTTCTGATAACTCAATAACAACTTCCAAGATTGTTGATGCCTCTGTTACAAGTACAAAACTTGCTGCTGGTGTTATTCCAACTTCTCTGCCACCAAATGGAACGGCAAGTGGTGACTTAAGTGGTTCTTATCCTAATCCGACCGTGAGTAAAATCCAGGGAGTTAATCTGACCGCAACTGGCGCAGTCAGCGGACAGGTATTGAAATTTAATGGTACAGCCTGGGTGCCGGGGACCGATGACACCGGAAGTGGCGGAACTAATCCAACCGGTCCTGCCGGTGGCGATCTTTCAGGAACATACCCGAATCCATCAATTAATAACGGAGCCATCACGTCCACTAAGCTCGCCGATAACTCGGTAACGACTTCCAGGATCGCTGACGCATCTGTTACCAGCGTAAAACTCGCTGCCGGGGTTATTCCAACGTCATTGCCGCCAAATGGAACAGCGAGTGGTGATCTAAGCGGATCATATCCCAATCCACTCGTGAGCAAGATTCAAAACGTTGCCATCAGCAATACGTTGCCAACAAATGGACAGGTATTAAAATTCAACGGAACGCAATGGATTCCAGACACAGATAATGCAAATGCATTGACTTTACCATATACTTCAAGTACAAGCAATGCAACAAATCTTATTTCTTTAACAAACTCCGGAGCTGGTGGTGGGTTGGAAGGTGTCAATTCTTCTACTAATGCAAATACATTTGGTGTTGCCGGCAGAATAACATCTGCAACTTCAGGTGCTTTTTCTTCTGGTTTAAGAGGTATTAATAACAACACGAGTACCAATGGATATGGAGTATGGGGAACACATAGCGGGTTGGGTACGGGTGTATATGGAAATTCTCAATCCGGAAATGGTCTTCATGGTTTTTCAGTGAGTGGTAATGGAGTTTTTGGAACAAGTACAAACTATACAGCAGGTTATTTTGACATCGCAAACGTGGCAAATACTTCTGATGCCTTGTTCGCATATACCGTCGGTGCCGGTAGTGGTAGTGCTGCCATTAGTGAAAATGGAAATGGGGTGTGGGGCATTACATACAGTGCTGTAGCTGCGGGTGTTCTTGGTTACAATACTGGTGGCGGTGAAGCGGTTGTTGGTCGAAATATCAGTAATAGTTCCGGTGCCGTAGTAGGAAGAAATGATGGTACATATGCCGGTGTACAAGGTATCTCAGGTGCTGATAACGGGATCGGCGTATTAGCCCAGGCAAATGTTGATGGTACACTAAACAGTAATGCGTTAGTTGCATCAGTCGAAGGCTCAGGCAATGGTAACCCGGCATTGTTTAAAGCAAATGGTGCTAATGTTGCAAGAATTGATAACACAGGTAAAGGATTTTTTAACGGCGGTACACAAAACAGTGGTGCCGACATTGCAGAAGCATTTGATGTGGATGGTAAGCTGGACCAATTCGAACCGGGTGATGTGCTTGCCATTTCAACCAGTAAGGACAGGTCGGTAGAAAAATCAAATCAACCTTATTCAACTTTGGTGGCAGGGGTGTATGCTACAAAACCCGGCGTTTTACTTACAGAAGACAACATTGATGCTGATCTTTCGGATAAGATCCCAATGGGAGTGATTGGAGTGATCCCCACAAAAGTTTGTCTGCAGGGTGGTGCTATAAAAAGAGGCGACTTATTAGTTACTTCTTCGATACCTGGCGTAGCAATGAAAGCGGACCCTGATAAAGTAAAAGTTGGACAAGTGATCGGTAAAGCACTCCAGGATTTTGATCAAAACACTGTTGGAAAAATTAATGTTTTGGTAAGTATAAAGTAACGTTGTTAAATCCAATTAATATGAAAAAAAGTCTTATCATATATATGTTATTCACAGTTGCATTGGGTGCGTGTATATCGGCAAAAAGCCAGGAACAAAAAAAACCAAGCGAAAGGTCTTTTACTAACGAGATCAATAAAATAAAACAGATCCAGAAAGAAAGAACCCGGCTGATTGAACAAACCAAAACACAAACTGCTGAAACCGCAACGTCGCAGCGTACGGGATCAGTTCCTGTCAAGACTGAAAATCAAACTTCATCTAAGATTGAAATACCACAAACAACAAAACCTTCATCCGGAGAAATGAGAAAACCTAAAAAACCTGTTGCGTCAAAAGGCTGATTGATTGCGTTTCTCTATTAACTAAAAACTCACGCTTGTCATAAATTAAAAATGTCCCGGGTATCGGGACATTTTTAATTTGAACCTATCAGGTTTTCTTCTTTTGAAGTGTTTTCATCAATTCTTCAACGGCTTTTTCCAGTTGCTGGTCTTTCCCACTGCTCATCAGACCCGGATCATTTTTTATCTTGATATCGGGTTCCAATTGGGTGTTTTCTGCAAACTTTCCATCGGGTGTACGCCAGCCGCCTTGTGGTATGCCAAATACTAGGGTTGGATCGATCTGTGTTTCCCACCATACGAATGTACCCGTGCCCGGTACCGGCATCCCCACTGTTTGCCCTATCTCCTTCAATTTATATGCAAGCGGGAAAAGATGTGCATCGGAATAATTGCTTTCACCCATAACAACTATTGAAGGTCTTATCCATTTTGTTTGTGGCTGGTAGCCGATCTGCTGTCCATGAGGAATAATATCAAAATATTTTTTGCCACTTAAGAAATCAGAAAGCTGCTCATGCAGGTTTCCCCCGCCATTGAATCGCGTATCAACAACGATGGCCTCTTTGTCTAAATTCTTACCCAGCACTTCATCGATCACCACTCTCATGCTGGGATCATTCATGCCACGTACATGCACATAGCCTATCTTTCCACCAGATAACCGTTCAGTTTCCTTTCTCCGGTTTTCTACCCAGCGGCGATAGAGCAATTCATTCTCCTCACCCAATGTGATTGGCTTTACAGACTCGTCCCATCTTGTTTTGGTTTGCGGATCATAAACAGAAAGTAAAGTGAGTTTACCCGCCTTACGATTCAGGAATTGATAGAAATCTTTATCCGGGGTTAATTCTTCGCCATCGATTGCTTCAATGATATGACCGGCTTTTATTTTTGAAACGTCTTTATCCAGAGGACCCTTGGCCACCACTTCGGTTAGTTTTAATCCTTTTCCTGTATAGTCATAGTCGATAAAAATTCCAAGCGCTGCAGTTGCATCTGTATTCACCTGTGGAGGAGCATAACGACAACCGGTATGTGAGGCATTCAGTTCCCCCAGCATTTCACCCAACATGTCGGAAAAATCATAGTTGTTACTTACATAAGGTAAAAACTTCTTGTACTCTTTATAATAATAAGCCCAGTCCACTCCATGCAGATCGGGGACATAGAATTTTTGTTTCATCTGGCGCCATGCATGTTCAAATACATACGATCTTTCTCCTGCAGCATCATGCACCATTTCTCCATTGATATTCACATTATCCCGTTTGTTGCTTTCCGGGTCCAGCTTGATGATCCTTCCGCTGGAAACAATAAATAGCGTTTTTCCATCTTTGGACAGATCAAAGCTTGCCTGGTTAGCATCCAGCTTAGTTACAAGCTTGGTTTCTTTTGTACGCAGATCGGTCATCCAAAGATCAGCGCCTGTTTCAAAACGTGCCAGGTAATATAGTTTATCAAGGCTGTTATTAATGATAGCGTCACTCAGCACAGAAGTATGGGTGGTGAGTCTTACCCTCCTGTCATTTATATTCTCCCATTCTATTTCCACGACGATTGGACTTTTCTCAGTTTTTGCAGAGTCTTTCTTCTTTTCCTTTTCATCTCTTTCTTTCAGCAAAGCGTAATCTTCTTTTGACAACTGGAAACGATCAAATGCATCTTGTGTAAGAAACAATGCATAGATATCACCAGATGCGGATTGCGTATTTTGGGCACGATAACCATCACGATCACTGTACCAGTAGATCATTTTCCCATCTTTTGAAAATACGGGTCGGATATCTGAGAACCCGCTTTGTGTGAGGTTAACAAGTTTGCCCTTACCATCCGTTTGAATAATACCAACATCACGGATAAATCCCAGGCCTGTCATATAACTTGTCACCAGCCATT
Source organism: Chitinophagaceae bacterium (assembly GCA_025929635.1). Taxonomy (GTDB): domain Bacteria; phylum Bacteroidota; class Bacteroidia; order Chitinophagales; family Chitinophagaceae; genus VBAS01. The sequence goes on along the minus strand of JAICPX010000124.1, from coordinate 5,672 downwards.
TGCCATCGGGGCTCCAGTCAAATCCAAGATCACCATCGGCATAAGAATAATTTTTGCCGGCTGGCACTATCGTCCGGCTTTTTTTGTCGGCAAAATTGTAGATCCTGATCGTTGTGCGATCTTCCAGGTAAGCCACTTCCTTACCATCAGGCGAATACAAGGGTTGAAACTCTTCTTTGTCTGTTGATACCAATGGTTCTTCTTTTAATACGGTAGATGCATAGAAATACGGTTCTTCTTTTCTTGAAATGGTAGAAGTATAAATATTCCAGTTATTATTTCTTTCAGCAGCGTAAATAATTGTTCTGCCGTCAGGACTGAACATCGCAGTGCGCTCCTGGGTAGGCGTATTAGTGATCCTTTTTGTTACGCCGCCTTCCACGCTACTTACAAAAACTTCCCCGCGAACCACAAATACCACCTCTTTACCATTCGGTGAAACCGACATTTCAGTGATGCCGGCATTTACAGGCAGGATCTTTTCCTGGTTATTCCTTCCGTCGATCATAATAGAAACGTTCACCTTTTTCGGACTTTCTCCTTCTTTCAACGTATAGATCTCACCATCATAGGTAAAACAAAGTGTGTTGTTATCAGATGAAGTAAGAAAGCGAACCGGGTGTTTGCTGAATTTTGTCAATGCAGATGTTGAAGCGGCGTTGGTCAAAGAAGATTTATGTACATTAAAAGAGCCGTTTGTTTCACTTAGATAATAATAATCGTTGTTATTACTATGAAACACAGGATTCCGGTCTTCTCCATTGAATTGTGTAAGCTGTGAAAATTTTTTTGCGTTCACGTCATAGCTCCAAACATCTCTTGTTACTGAAGAAGTGTGATGCTTGCGCCAGTTATCTTCATATCCCTTATAGTCATGAAAAATAATTTTATCACCACTGCTATTGTAGCGTGCATTGATAGCAGGTTGTGTAATTACAAGTGTCGCCCTTCCCCCTTGTACCGGTACAGAATAAAGTTCATTCATACCTGAGCCGGATATTTGAGCATTCGTGGCAAGATCGATCCGGTTAGAACTAAATAGAATTGTTTTGCCATCGGGTGAAAAATCCCAGGGAAGGTCAGCACCGGAATAATAGGTAAGCCGCTTTGCTTCGCCACCCGCAGATGGCATCACATAAACATCAAAATTTCCAAAGCGATCCGACGCAAATGCGATCGATTTGCCATCACGACTCCACACAGGCATATAATCATAGGCTTCGTGTAATGTAAGTGGAATCGCTTGTCCGCCACCGGAGGCAACCCTATAAAGATCACCCTGGTAGCTGAACACTATTGTTTTTCCATCAGGAGAAATGGCGGGATAGCGAAGCCACAATGGATTGTCCTGGGTAATTCCCGCAATAGTAACTACGGTTGCCACCACCAGGAAGAATATTTTTCTCATATCATTTGGTTTTAAAAAGCGAGAGATAATGATGTGTCTTTTCATGGTTTATATATTCTAATATATGATAGTTTTGGAAGCGCCGGGGATTTTGTGTGGTCATTCTTTATTCGTTTTACACGGATGGTGAAACTCCAACGGTTTTTATTTCCCCATCATGACAAATGGTTAGGAAAATGACTGAGAGGGATGACCTGATTCCATGGAGCTCCACCATTAATTGTTTGTTCCTTTATTGTTGCGGATAATTTGAAATCGGGCAAATCACATTTTCAAACTGCGAGGTCTTTTATTAAGTGCCGTTACTTGTTTATTCCCCACACTTTCTTACCTTGGATAGCTGCTTACTACCCCCTGTTGACATTTCATCTATCTCAAATTCATTTATATGAGACCAAAACTATTGCTTACCTTACTTCTTTTCTCCACTACTTTCACCCTTAGCCAAACAAAACACAACTGGACCCCGGAACAATGCCTGAAAATGAAAAACATTTCTGCGGTAGTCCCTTCACCCGATGGAGGTAAAGTTTTATATACCGTCCGTGAAGCGATCATGACCGATGACCGTAGTGAATATGTAAACCAGGTCTGGACCTGCAATGCCGACGGCAGCAATCATATCCAGTTAACAAAAGGCGATAAAAGTTCTTCCAATCCAAAATGGAGTCCCGATGGTAAATGGATCACATTTACTTCTTCAAGAGATGGAAAAAACAATTTGTACCTGATGTCGACTCTGGGTGGCGAGGCGGAAAAGATCACTGATGTAAAGTCAGGCGTTGGCAATTATGACTGGAGTCATGATGCCAGCATGATCGCATTTATCGTGACTGATGCCGCATCGGATAAAGAAGAAAAAAATAAAAAATCAAAGAACGACTGGTATTTTGTTGATGAAGAAGTAAAACAAAACAGGTTATTCGTGTTATGGTTGAATGAAAACGATACAAGTGGAAAGAAAAAACATAAACAAATAGTAAAGGAGAATTACAACATCAATGCGTTTGATTGGAGTGTGGATGGAAAAAGCATTGCTTATAGTCATGGAAAAACCCCGGAGGTGAATGACAATGTGTACAGCGATATTTCATTGGTTACTGTCGAAAACGGGAACATAAAAAAGATTGCTGCTACCGGGGCAGGGGAATCAAATCCCTCCTTTAGCCCGGATGGAAAAATGATCGTTTATTATAGTACAGCAGACCCTGTCGATTGGGCCGGAGCACGCCATGCCAGGATCTATTCTTTTGCCGACGGAAGATCATGGCGCCTAAAAGCAACTCCTGATGAAAATGGCGCCATCATTGGATGGACCGCTGATGGGAAAAATATCCTGTGGAGTGAAGCAAACAGAACGCTGAACAGCATTTATCTTTTAAGTGTTGATGGCAAATCGATCACTGAATTAACCAACGGGACAAAAGACCTTATCGGGGCCGTTGCTACAAATAATCGCGGCACCCATCTTGGTTTTATTTTACAGAATACCAATAAATTTCCCGAGGCCTATATTAGCCGTATTGACATTTTTGCTCCGGTAAAAATTACAAGCATTAATGCGGACAACGCAGGCAAACCCCTTGCAAAAACGGAGATCATAAAATGGCAAAGCGGCGATGGCAAAGAGATCGAAGGCCTTCTTACTTACCCCATCAATTATAAACCCGGTCAAAAAGTTCCATTGATCTTAAATATACACGGCGGACCGGCAGGCGTATTTCAGCAAAGCTGTATTGCAGGCAATTCCGGCGCATACCCCATTGCTGCATTTGCAGAGATGGGGTATGCGGTTCTTCGTCCAAATCCAAGAGGATCCTCCGGTTATGGTACTGACTTTCGCGTAGCTAACCGTGCGGATTGGGGCGGTAAAGATTTTATTGATCTTATGGCCGGTGTTGACCAGGTCATCAAAATGGGTATTGCAGATGAAACCAAAATGGGCGTCATGGGCTGGAGCTATGGTGGATTCATGAGCAGCTGGGTGGTTGGTCATACCGATCGTTTCAAAGCTGCCTCAATTGGTGCACCCGTGGTGGATCTTTCCCACCAAAACCTTACTGATGATATTGCAGGTTTTCTTCCTTCGTATTTCAACACCGATCCCTGGAATGACTGGAGTCTCTATGACAAACATTCACCATTACGATTTGTACAAAATGTAAAAACTCCTGTACTGTTGCAGCATTGCGAAGGTGATAAAAGAGTACCTATAAGCAATGCCATTATGTTTTATAATGCATTGCGAAGAAGAAGTGTTCCTGTGCGTATGCTGGCAATGCCGAGACAGGGGCATGGTCCTGTGGAGCCAACGATGGTGTTAAAAACCATGCAAACAAATGTGGAGTGGTTTGAGAAACATATTGGCAATAAGAAATCGTTTTAAAACAATTTTTATTCACCAAAACTAAATTTATGGAAGAGCTCATTCTTGAAAAGAAAGTTTCACTGACAGAAAAAAACCTGGAAGCTTATTTTAGATCTCACGATGTTCAGTATGTCGCCGAAGATGGCGTCTTTATTTCGATGAATACGGGCGAAAAAACTATCGGCAGGGAAGCGGTAGGCCAAATGCTGCACAACATTTATCATGTTGCTTTTGATGCAAGAGCAGAGATAAAAAACAAGATCATTACTGAAAACAAAGCGGTCCTGGAATTCGATTTCATCGGTAAGCATACCGGTGAGTTTGCCGGAATACAACCGACCAACAAAGAAGTAAATTTTCCGATCTGCGTTGTTTATGATCTTGAGAACGGGTTAATCAAGCAAGGTAGAGTGTATTTCCTGATGGATGTATTGATGAAGCAGCTTACCAGTTGACCGGGGTAACAGAGGGCGATAAACTCGTCGTAGATAGCTGTCCGGTGAGCCGGACTGTTTCTTAATTTTACTGATGCGACAATTAGCGGCAATATTATTTGCTGACATGACCGGCTACACCGCCCTGATGCAGGAGAATGAACATTTGGCCCGCAACAAAAGGAAACGATTCAAGGAGGTTCTCGACGCAACCATTCAACAGCACGATGGCAAAATTCTTCAGTATTACGGTGATGGTTCATTGAGCATTTTCAACAGTGCCATCAATAGTGTCAATTGTGCGATATCCATTCAGCAACAACTACAATTGGATCCAAAGGTTGACCTGCGCATCGGTATTCATACCGGTGATGTGGTGGTCGAAGAAGAATCGATCTATGGCGATGGCGTGAATCTTGCATCACGTATTGAATCAATGGCTGTACCCGGAGCCGTTTTTATTTCCGGTAAAGTATTTGATGAGATCAAAAATCATGATAAAATAAAAACACAGGAGCTTGGGTATTTCGAATTGAAAAATGTAAAGGAGCCGGTTCGTATCTATGCTGTTTCAAATGATGGCATCATTGTTCCTTCCAAGCACGAGCTGCAGGGAAAAACAAAACAGCCTGTCAATCGTCTTGCCGTTTTGCCATTTGTAAATATGAGTGCCGATCCCGAGAATGAATATTTCAGCGATGGCATCACGGAAGAACTGTTAAATGCGTTGACAAGAGTGGATGGATTGCAGGTCACTTCACGTACTTCCGCATTTGCATTCAAAGGAAAACATGATGATATCAGGGAGATCGGCCGCAAACTAAACGTTGATAAAGTGCTTGAAGGAAGTGTTCGCAAAGCAGGTAATCGTGTCCGGATCACGGCACAGCTGATCAATGCAGCAGACGGATATCATATCTGGAGTGAGAATTATGACCGCAACCTTGATGATATATTTGAAGTGCAGGACGAGATCAGCAGCATTATAGCCAACAGGCTAAGAGAAAATCTTTCAGTAACAAAACAGGCAGAACAGTTGGTAAAAGCGCCTACAAAAAATGTAGAAGCTTACACGCTTTACCTGAAAGGAATGCATTTTTATAATAAGCTTACTCCTGCTGATTATTATAAAGCGATCGAATTTTTTGAACAGGCCATCCGGCTTGAACCGGATTATGCGCAGGCTTATGCAATGATCGCCGGTTCGTATGCATATCTCGGAGTTACTGGCCAGGCTATGCCTGAAAAAGCATTTGATGTTGTTAAACGATATAGTGAAAAAGCATTAGAGCTGGATGATTCTAATGCGGAAAGTCATGTAGCAAAGGCAACAATGCATTTGATGTATGATGGAGATTGGCAGCAGGGCTATGATTCACTTCAAACAGCCATTCGATTAAATCCAACGGCAACCGGGGCTTACCAGATGCTTGCAATGTATCATGTATTTACAGAAAACATT
>JAICPX010000342.1 GCA_025929635.1 Chitinophagaceae bacterium | reverse complement strand
TTGCTTCGCTTCGCTCGCAATGACGTTGACCATTGACGAAAAGTTCAGTAGAGAGCCGGAAGATGAACGGAGCGTCGCAACCAAAGCCGAACAGTCCCGATAGCTATCGGGATACTGAAGTTGATAACATAAAAATGTAGTCATGATTAAAAGTTATTTTAAGGTCGCGTGGAGGAGTCTCTTAAGACATAAAGGGTTTTCTCTTATAAATATTTTTGGTCTTTCAGTTGGCATTACCTGTTGTGTGCTTGTAGCCTTGTTTATCAAAGACGAGATGAGTTATGACAAGCATAATAAGGATGCCAACCTGCTGTATCGTGTAGTCAAAGATTTTGTGAATGATGATGGTTCCAAACTTCCCGATGCTACAACCCCGCCTGCGATCGGCGCTGCTATTCAGAAAGACATTCCCGAAATCGAGCATATGGTAAGATTCATGCCGGGTTGGGGTAATAAATATTATATACGTAATGGTGAAAAAAGATTTATTGAAGAAAACCTGTACAGGGCAGACAGCAGCATTTTTGATGTTTTTACATTTCAATTTTTGCAGGGTGATCCCAAAACAGCGTTAAAAGCGCCTGATGCTATTGTCCTGACTGAAAGCATGGCGAAAAAATATTTTGGAAATGAAAACCCTGTCAGCAAGATCCTTGAAGTGGACCAATGGGGGCCAAGAATGGTAACAGCAGTTGTGAAAGATATGCCGGACAATTCTCATTTTAAGATTGACCTGCTGATGCCATTACGATTCCAGAATAATGATGGCTCTCTGGTCGATATCAATTCTAATTGGGGATGGTATAATTATTATACATACATAAAGCTTAAGCCAGGAGCTAAAATTGCTGAGGTTGATGAAAAAATCAGGGCGACATTTAAAAAAAATCGACCAGAAAGCAAAAATGAATTTTATAGCCAGGCTGTTACCGATATCCATTTAACTTCCAACCTTAAGTGGGAATTGAGGCCAAATAGTGATCAGAAGTACATCTATATATTTGGAACGGTTGCTTTATTCATTTTATTAATAGCCTGCATTAATTATATAAATCTGACCACGGCCCGTTCTTCACTTCGTGCCCGTGAAATTGGGATCCGAAAAGTTTCGGGTGCAGTAAGAGGTGCATTGATCCGCCAGTTTCTTACTGAGTCGGTTCTTATTTCTTTGCTGGCAGCAATTGTTGCGCTGATAATGGCGCAGTTACTTTTACCAGCGATCAATACGATTACCGGCAAAGGCTTAAGCCTGGTTCCCCAGGGAAATTATTTTATCCTCGTCCTGATCTTTTGTTTCGCCATAGTACTTGGATTGATCGCCGGTTTTTATCCTGCGTTATTCCTTTCCTCATTTGAGCCAGTGAAAGTATTGAAGGGTGAAAGACTATCCAGTCTTCGCCGCTTTAGTCTTCGTAAGGTGCTCGTGGTAACCCAATTCACCATCTCAATAGCATTGATCATTGGAACGATCACCGTAATAAAGCAGATCAACTTTATACAGAGTGCAAAACTTGGGCTTAATAAGGACCAGGTGGTGATCATAAATGATGTTGGTTACTTAAGCAGGCCAGAGAAACAGAAATTAAAAAATGACTTGTTGCAATTGCCCGACGTTAAAACTGTAGCCGGAGCCGATGGTGTTGTGGGTGGCCAGAACTGGACAAATAGTCTTCGTTGGAAAGGCACCCAGGATGAACAGCTTGTAAATTTCCTGGCCATTGATCATGATTACATCAGTGCATTGAATATAGAAATAAAAGAAGGCAGGAACTTTTCGACGCAGTTTCTTGCTGATACGATAAATTATAGCGTGCCCGGAGTTACCGAAAAACAAGCAGGCGGTATTATCCTTAATGAAAAAGCCGTGAAAGATCTTAAGATCCCATCTCCTGTTATCGGTCAACAGGTAGCCTGGAACACAGATGAGGATACAACATGGTATTTGCAGGTAGTAGGTGTGGTAAAGGATTTTCATTTTACTTCTATGAAGAATGAGATCAAGCCATTTTCATTTATTTACCAACCACGCCGCGTATGGAATTATACCGTTAAACTTAGTGGGGTTGACATGCAAAAAAATATTGCCAACATCAAGGCAGTATGGGATAAGAATGTGACGTCGAGACCATTTCAATATTCCTATCTCGATGAGACGTATGCAAAGCTTTACAAGTCAGAAATGAATTTTAAAACCATATTCTTTTATATAACGTTCATTGCAATTTTTATTGCTTGTCTTGGCTTGTTTGGCCTTTCATCATTCATTACAGAACAAAGAACAAAAGAAATAGGTGTACGAAAAGTACTTGGCGCTTCCGTATCCGGAATCGTTGGAATGCTTTCAAAAGATTTTGTAAAGCTTGTACTGATTGCTTCGGTGATTGCTTTTCCCATCGCATGGTTTGCGATGGATAAATGGTTACAGGATTTTGTTTACCGTGTTAATATTGGCTGGTGGGTATTTGCAGCAGCAGCAGTTATTGCATTGCTCATAGCTTTTATTACCATCAGTTCCCAGGCTGTAAAGGCAGCAATTGTAAACCCTGTTAAATCTTTGCGAACGGAGTGAGTAAAGATTTAATCCCGACCGAAGCGTCGGGATGAAAAGTTTAAGGACTGAATAAATTAATAATTAGTAATCAATAATTATTAAAACCAACATTATGATCAAACATTATTTCAAAATTGCATTACGCAACCTGGGACGGCAAAAGGTACTTTCATTTATTAATATCTCAGGCTTATCGATCGGGCTTGCCTGCTTTTCATTGTTTCTTTTGTATGCTGTAAATGAATTCAGCTTTGATCGCTTTCATAAAAATGCTGACAACGTTTATCGTGTATATCGACACATAGTTGCAATGAATGGTGAAGAGGCCAGTAGCGACCCGTCCCTTCCTTCACCATTAGGACCAGCAATGAAAGCAGATATGCCGGAGGTAGCTGAGTTTGTTCGCTATCGGGACGGATGGGGAGAAAGTTTCATAAAAGTGGATGGCGAAGTAAGGAGAATGCCTGTTTGTTATGCAGATCCTTCATTTTTTACAGTATTTACATTTCCATTGAAATACGGTACGGCCGATGGCGCGTTAAAAGAATTACAAAGTATTGTCGTAACAGAGGAAAAAGCAAAAGAGTTGTTTGGAACAGATAACGCAATTGGCCGGACAATTGAAATAAAAATCGAAGAGGAGTTTGTTCCTTTTACTGTCACTGCCGTTGCAGATAATATCCCTGCTAATTCTTCCATCAGGTTTGATCTGCTTGGGAATTTTAATTACATGGAAACAACTGCTTCTGGTAAGCGGGGTGTCAATAACTGGAGAAGGTCTTCATACCAGACATATGTCAAATTACAGCCCGGAAGTGGATTGGCAACTAATACCAAAAAACTGTATGAGTTCAGGCATAAATATTATCCCGAAGAAGAAGCCGAACTAAAACGTAATGGCTTTACATGGAAAGAGAATGAGCCTCCTGTTAGCTATAAGTTGCAAGCCTTACGGGAAATACATACAGATACAAGGCTTTGGGGCGGATCGGTGGAAAGTGTGAATCCAAAAACGATCTGGATATTATTAAGTATAGCCGCCGGCGTATTATTAATTGCCTGTATCAATTTTACCACGTTAGCCATTGGCCGATCTGCAAGAAGAGCCAAAGAAGTTGGTGTACGAAAAGTGATCGGCAGTGAAAGAATGCACCTGGTGGTGCAATTTTTAGCCGAAGCGATCCTGCTTAGCGTTTTGTCATTGGCGATCGGGTTATTACTTGTAAAGCTTTTACTTCCTTATTTCAATCAGCTTGCTGGTCGCGAATTGAAGTTTTCATTTTCACTATATCCCGAAATGAGTTGGATGCTCGCAGGATTGACGCTGCTGGTTGGAATATTGGCGGGAAGTTATCCTGCACTGATATTATCAGGTTTCAGACCGATCGAAGTGTTAAAGAGTAAGATAAGAGTTAGTGGCGCCAATATTTTCACGAAGTCGCTTGTTACTATTCAGTTTGCTTTGTCTATCGGGTTGATCATTTGCACGATGGTGATCTTACAGCAAACGAATTATATGACGAGCAAGAACCCGGGTTTTAATAAGGAAAATGTGATTGTGGTCGATGCAAGTGAAACAAAAACAAAAGAGATCTATCCTTTATTCAAACAGGCGCTTGTTTCAAGGTCCGATATAGTCAAAATTTCAGGTGCTGAATTGGGTCTTGGTGAAGGAACAGGCTGGAGCCGTTCCGGGTTTGAATACAATGGAGCACACAAAGACGTGATCGAATACTTTGTCGATCATGAATACATTCCATTGATGGGAATGAAAATTCTTGCGGGAAGAAATTTTGATCCAAAATTTACTGAAGATACCGTTTCTTCTGTGATCGTGAATGAAGCAATGGTAAAAGATATGGGATGGACAATGGAGAATGCAGTCGGCCAGCAGATAAAAGGTTATATGGAAACAAAAACTCCCGTGGTGATCGGGGTCGTTAAAGATTTTCATTACCGTCCATTCAAAGAGAAAGTATTGCCACAGATGTTTCACCAATATGCGGATTATGCTCCGTATAAATTTTTTGTTCGGGTAAAACCGGGCAACCCGGCACCTGCATTAGCGGCCATGCAAAAGGCATGGACTGCTGTTGTTGCTGACCTTCCATTTAAGTATAATTTCTTAGATGAGAGTCTGGATAATTTTTATAAGGCAGAAAGAAAATGGAGCAGCATTATTGGTTGGGCAGGGGGCATTTCTGTTTTTCTGGCTTGTCTTGGTTTGTTTGGATTAGCTGCATTGGCTGCAATCAATCGTACCAAGGAAATTGGAATTCGTAAAGTGTTGGGAGCATCACTGCCGGGTATTGTTGCACTCTTAGCAAAGGATTTTATAAAGCTTGTAATTGTTGCGATCGTGATTGCAGCACCATTTGCATGGTACTTTATGAATAAATGGTTACAGGATTTTGCTTATCGCATTTCGATCGGGTGGTGGGTATTTATTGCTGCGGGATTTTTAGCAGTGATCATTGCGTTTGTTACGATCGGTGTGCAGGCTGTAAAAGCCGGTGTAGCTAATCCCGTGAAGAGTTTACGATCTGAGTAAATGAACACCGGAGGAAAGCATTTGTTTGACCGGTGTTATAATATTATAAACAATGTTAAAGAATTATTTAAAGATCTCCTGGCGTAACCTTGTTCAAAACAAATTTTACTCATTTATAAATATAACAGGGCTGGCTATTGGGTTGGCTGTGTGTATGCTGATCGTACTATATGTGGGACATGAATATAGTTACGA
>JAICPX010000186.1 GCA_025929635.1 Chitinophagaceae bacterium | reverse complement strand
GATTTGTACACTTTATGGCAATTATGTGGTCTATGAAAAAAAATCTGCGGGTGCAGAAACCATAAAACTGGATGCAGTACCTCCTGTTAAACGTAAAAACCGATAAAATTTTGCCTTCTATTTATTCAATAAAGAACGAAGACCAGAAACTACTGGTTGTTAAGAAAGCTGGTCACTTCATCCAGCGTTTCAAAATATTTTGCACCGTTGCGCCTTACGAGTTCACCAACCTGCTGTAAAGATTTAATTTGTGCTTTTGAAAATTTTTCCCCCTCATCTTCATACAAAAAACTGAAGATCGTTTTAGCCGGTTGCTTACAACTGTCATCGGTCAATTCGGCAACAGAGAAAAAACCATCCATTTTTGGGGTAAGTACATATAAACAAAAATCACTTTCGGTTCTTTGTTTTAATTCTTCCTGCATCATTTCCTGCGTCCATTCCTCTCCCATTGGATCATAATAATCGATCTTTAGATTTTTTATCACCTGTTTGCGCCATTGGGAATCATTGCATGTACCACCCAAGAAAACTTTTTTCATTTTACAACTTTTATTGCCGTAAGATAAACCTTTTGGAAAAGAGACTGATTTAACCGGCAGAGCCTTTCGTATCCGGGTCAGTGTTGCTGTGTACCTGTGGCAAAAATAGCCGCCCGAACAATATGGTACAGAAGATTGATTTTATATCCAGGCAACGGTAAATTATTCAAACGAACGTTTCCATTCTGATAGTAATTGAGTTTCCGAAGTGGCTAATGTTCCCAATGCCGTTGTTTTACTCGTCAGCTGCAATAATTCAAATAATTTCTTTCGACCGTATTTGTGATCAATGAATGCGACCATCGAACCCGAAAGCCCATACTTATTTTGTCCTTTCCAGAATTCATCTAAGCTTGCCGGGGTTTTATTATCGATTATCATCTGCCGGACAGGTTGATATCTTTTTTCATCCAACTGGCCGCTGACATAAGTTGCGAGTCCTTCCACGAGCCAGTCCAGTTTTTCAATATAGCTAAATGTGTGATCAGGATTTTGCTGTCCATGAAATACATGGACCAATTCATGCCATATCACCTGTCTTACTTCCGTGCTGTCATTTGCATTATGTTCACAGGCTTCGCTTGCCCATGTATTTGGTGAAAGCAGGTCAAGCCTGTGCGCAACTCCACTGGCGATCATCCAGCATTCCGATCTGAATCTTGGATCGCCCCAGTCCTTTTGCCATTGTTTATCCAATGAAGACCGATCAGGAAAAATGTAGACGTTGAATGAATCTTGAAATTCTTGATTAAAAAACCGGCTAATCTGATAGATGCCCGATTTTAGGTAAACGCTTATTTTTTTTGCTTCGTTATCATCTGCTGTGGTATAATAAATAGTATACCCCGTCTCAGTCAGTTTGTTCCAAATAAGTGAGTCGCTTTGCAAAGCCGTATTCCTGGAAAACAAAACCATGTTGACCAAAAGCAGGATAGTTAAACTGAACGCTTGCTTCATCATTGTAAAATTGATGATTTTATGACGCCGGCTTGTTTGAAAGGGTTACAAGCGTCCTTAAAACAAATAAAAATCCTGTTAAACTCTGGCAGAATCTTTGCCTCTAAGAGACATTAAACTTAACTGTACAATTATGAAAAAACCAGTTCTTTTGATCCTCTCCTTTTTTAGTCTGTTGACCATCAATGCACAAAAAGGAACTGCGATCCTACGAGGCGGATTAAATCTTGCTAACGTATCTATCACTGACAACGGGCGGATCGATGATGCTAAAACACTTACAAGTTTCCAGGTTGGTATTATCGGTGATATCAGTTTAGCTGAATTCATTGCACTTCAATCAGGACTTCTTGTTACCGGTAAAGGAACAAAATCACAGGATGGTGATCCTTCGGACGCTAATTATTTCAAGGCAACAACAAATCCCATTTATGTTGAAATCCCGCTAAATCTTATTTTCAAAGGCCCGATCGGTCTCAACACAAAATTCTTTGCAGGTGCGGGTCCATATCTGGCAATAGGTGTTGCGGGAAAAAATAAAACAGAAGGAAAATTTCTTGGCACATCTTTCAGCAGCGAAAAAGACATTGAATGGAGTGATGATGATCCTACGACATTTAACTATGAAGAAGGCGCCGGTTTTGGGATCATGAAACGTTTTGACTATGGCTTAAATGGCACAGCAGGTATCGAAACAAAGAATATTGTTATTTCAGTTAACTATGGCCTGGGGTTGGCAAAGCTACAATCAGGCAGTAATAGCTCAGAAGACGATAGGAACAAGCATCGTGTGCTTAGCTTTACACTTGGGTTTAAACTATAACTATAAATGTACATGTACAAAGTCCCGCGATTTTGTCGCGGGATTTTTTTTACCCCTTTCAGAAAACGAATCATTATTCCTCGCATCCCGTAGCCCGTGTCCCGCAGATACTTTTCCTAAGACACCGGGTAGACAACCTTCCTATCTTTACGATAGCATGAAGGGCACCCCGAATGAACCGAAAACTATGTTTCAAATCGGTTCAGATTTTATTTCCAAATCGATTTAAATTTTTCATATTTTATTGGGGTTACTTTGACTTTGTCTGCAGATTGCAGGTCAAGATTTGTAAAAGATGTGTTGGGGAAAAATATAGCGGTCATGACTGAAAGGCCGCCATCTGCAAACAGCTCTACAGACGCATCATCAATTATCAATGTCAGGTCCATTCTATTCTTATCTGATAAACGAGGTGCCGTACTTTTTGATGCAAAGCCCCTTTCAAAACTCACTTTACCGGATTGAGTCCGATCTATATAATACTGGTTTGCATCTTTATCATACCCAATCATTACCTTCTCGCCCATATCGTTGGAAAGAGTTATCATGAAAGAACTTATTTGATTCAAACTAATTGATAAGCTGGCAGGGCCAGAAATTTTTCCAATTTTTTTGGTTAAATCATAAATCTTAGATGATATCTTTTTTATCACAACCGACTTTTGCGTAATAGACTTTAGTTCCGGAACCGGATTAGATGTAACCAAATATTTTTCACCAACCTTTTCAAGCCCCAGGTCTCTCGGGATCGTCATGGCACTTCGCCATTTTTCAGTTGGTACATGAGTAGCATACTGCCAATTACTCATCCACCCTAAAAAAACCTTTCTACTGCCGGTATTTGACCAGGTAACGCCAGCATAATTGTCGGTTCCATAATCAATCCAACGCGTATCAGTTTGGAAAGGGGTAAAATTTTTGCCGTCAAACTTACCCGTAAAATACTGCGTTGCTGAACCTTGATTCGGACCACCTGGGTTAATGCTCACTAAAAGCACCCAGATTTTTTCACCCTGATGTGTTATGCTAAAAAGATCGGGGCATTCCCATACACCACCATGTGCGCCGACAGTGTCACCGAATTCACTTTCCCTGGTCCATTCTTTTAAATTTTTAGAGGAATAAAAAGTTATGCGGTCTTTTGTGGCCAAAGCCATCACCCATTTTTTTTCTTCATCATACCACAACACTTTTGGATCGCGAAAATCCTCGATACCAGGGTTTTTGATGACGGGGTTATTTGCAAATTTTGTCCATGTTCTTCCGTCATCGATGCTATAGGCAATGCTTTGAGTCTGGTAATTATTTGTTCCTGCTTTTGCCCCTATCGTATCGTGTTGGGTAAATATAGCAACCAAAGGCACCTTACCATCTTTTCCAAATCCGGATGTGTTTTCCAGATCAACAATTGCACTTCCGGAAAAAATAGTACCAATACTATCGGGATACAAAGCTATTGGTTGTTCTTCCCAATGAGTGAGGTCTGTACTGATGGCATGTCCCCAATGCATGGGCCCCCAGACCGAACTACCAGGATGATATTGAAAAAATAAGTGGTAATTCCCCTTAAAATACACCATTCCATTTGGATCATTCATCCATTTCTCTTTTGGCGAAAAATGAATCTGGGGACGATGCTGCTCTCTATATGTTATGGTTTGACCGGTTTGACTCTGCACAGCAGCGAAAGACAAAAGAAGAACTATCGTAATAAGATTTTTTAGTTTGATCATAAGTAGATTCGAATTTTGTATTAACGTCTGCAAATTTTGTCCGTAATAAATAGACTTCATTTCCCACACCTGCATCGATTCACCTTTACATCTCCACCATCTGCCCTTATCTGCGGTCCTTTTGAATCTTCCAATGTGGGATAAACCCAGGAGGTTATCGTTTTTTTATCATTCCATAAGCCTGCACGAATCCCTCTCGATATAAATGTGTATTTAGCCCACTTTGGGGTCTCTCCCTATTCTTCAAATATAATGAAACTGTCTGCGAGGGGTCTGCATGTGCCGGCATGCGGGCGGAGCGACCTCTCGCCAATAGGGCAAATCCAATTCACAATTTTCTAAATTTTAATGGCTCGTAATTTTTTTTCTACCCCTTTCAGAAAACGGATCATTATTCCTATCATCCCGCAGCCCCGTGTGATGCAGATACTTTTCTTATACCTTGCTGTTTCGCATGTGGAGACACCGGGTAGACAACCTTCCTATCTGTACGAGAAAAAGAAAAGCACTCCGAAGGAACCGGAGCAAGCTCGCGACATTCGTAAACAAAAAAGCCTCGCAACTTTACTGCAAGGCTTTGTAGCCCGTACGAGATTCGAACTCGTATCACCACCGTGAAAGGGTGGTGTCCTAGCCCTTAGACGAACGGGCCTCTTTTTTATCCAACGAATCTTTCGCAGCGTTGGACGCCGGGGCCACGTTGGCTAAAGGCCTTCGAAACCCCTTCTTTTTAAGGACGGCAAAGATAAGTTCCAACCAACTCATGACAAAAACATTTTTAAACAAAAAAAGCCCTCTCGCCTGGGGCGAGAGGGTAAGTTCAAAACCGTCCTTCATGGATATAAGTTATCGCTTTGCCAATTCAGCCTTTTTAAAGATGCTGGCTACTGCTTTTTGAATTTCTTTATTCGTAAGATTCTTACTATGTACTTCACCTGTTGTCCAACCTTGCCAAACGGTTTTATCTGTTCTTGCATCGATCATCGTAACAGTTACCGTTCCTTCCTTGATTATTTTTTCATAGGATTCATAACCCAGGAATTGTGAAGGATAGTAAATGGTCGCATAACGCCTTGTATATGGATTATAGATCAGCCTGGTGTGAGGTTGGGTATAAACAGGTTCTTTCTCATTTTTGCTTGACCTTTCAACCAGTACATCGTAATCAAGAATTACATCGGGTCTTGTTTTTGATTCTCTCCAACCGATCTTTTCGAATTCCTTTGTTACGGCATTCCTGATCTTTGTTTCGACAAGATCACTCTGGTTTTCCAACTTGCCTTCGTCACCATGCAACCATGTAAATGTTTTATACCTGCTGAAGTTTACGGTCTCGTCTTTTTCAATATGTGTGGAGCTTGCACAGCCCGCAAGTATCACTATGCCCAGCACCGCCACAATTGCCGCTTTTAAATTTATCTGTTTCATCTGTTTATTTTTATTTTATTTGATTTTATTGTCAGATCGAATTCGCCATAAAATTTTCATCGCCAAAATATAAGTGAGTTCGAAAACTCTATGACTCATTTCATGGTCTAAGTTTGTTTTTTGCTCAGACTATAAACGCAATTTTTGACCCTTCGTTTACTAATAAGTTGTGAAATAATTCAAAAGATTTTGAAAAAACCTACCCGGAGAATTGTAAGAATTATGTCAACCCGATTTCATAGTGTAATTCGGGAACTTCAACATCATCATAACCCTTTCTTATTAAGCGTGATCTGAATTCTTGTTGCACCTCGTATTCGCCATGCACGAGGAAGAGCTTCTTCACTTGTTTTACGTCCTGGCATGCCAGCCACTGGCAAAGATCCTCATAATCACCATGCGCACTCATGCTATGAATGGATGCCACTTCGGCATTTACTTCGTGCTGCACGCCAAATATTCCTACTTCTTTGGCACCTCTCATCAATCGGCCGCCAAGGGAATTTGGCTCACAATAACCGGTGAGCAATATAATGTTGCGACTGTTTTCAATATTGTTGCTGATATGATGTTTTACCCTGCCTGCTTCGGCCATTCCACTTGCTGAAATAATAACACAAGGTTCGTTCCTGAAGTTAAGCAGCTTTGATTGCTCCACTGTTCTTATAAATTTCAACCCCTTAAAATTGAATGGATCATTGTCAGTTTGCAATACATGCTGGATCCGTTTATTGAAATACTGCGGATAACTTTTTATGATCTCGGTTGCGCGAATGCTCAGCGGGCTGTCAACAAAATAGTCAAGGTCAGGCAATCGATTCTCTAATTCAAGTTGATTCAGCGCATACAAAATCTCCTGCGTTCTTCCCACACTAAAAGCGGGAATGATCAGCTTGCCTTTTTTTTGAAGACATGCTTTTTCAACCCATTGCAATATTTGATCAACGGTGGTTACATGTTCTTCATGCAAACTGTTACCATAAGTGGATTCCAGCAGAATAAAATCCGCCTGCGGAAAAACTTCCGGGGATTTTAAAATGATATCGCGATAGCGACCTACATCACCACTGAACGTTAGTGTTCGCTCAGCTCCATTTTCTTTTATCCGTAAATGAACGCACCCACTGCCAATAATGTGGCCGGCATCGGTGAACATTGCCTGTACATTTTCTAATACATCAAACCACTCATTATAACCAACTGTTGTAAAATGTTGCTGCGCTTTTTTTGCATCTTCAATTGTATAAAGCGGAGTAAGGTATGGCTGACCTGCAGCGGCGCGTCGCTTATTCTCATACTTGATGTCATCTTCCTGTATTTCGGCGGAGTCTTCAAGAAGAACAGAAGTGAGCTCTTTGGTTGCAGGCGTGCAGAAAATGGGACCGGCATATCCTTCCTTTGTCAATTTAGGAATAAGCCCGCTATGATCGATATGCGCATGAGAAAGGATCATCGCATCAATAGTCAGCGGGTCAAAACCAAAATGACGATTCAATGCATTTGTTTCTTTTCCCATACCCTGGAACATGCCACAATCCAATAATAACTTTTTCCCATTCTTTAATGTGATCACATGCTTGCTTCCTGTTACACATCTTGCCGCTCCGTGAAATGCTATTTTCATGCCCCCTCCGCCCCCTAAAGGGGGAACTTTGCAGTTCCTCCCGGGAGACTATTTTTATGATTAAAGAATTAGTCTATGCAATTTGCTTTTTGCTCCTTTTCTCTTCTATTCTCTTTGCTTTGCTTTGAATGACCATGTGATAAAAAATTCAGCTACCAATTCACCTGCCTTGTTCTTTCCGATCGATCTTGCCCTTACTGTTCTTGCTTCGCCTGTCGCAATGGCTTCCCCGATCATTTTATTTATTTCCTGACCTGCTTCACAAACAAATGTAGTTTTATCGGTGGCCTTTTTGAAATACTCACCCTCTGTTTTTACAACCAGCATGCTAACGGCAGGTTCTCTTTTATACAAATGAGCTAATGCTAATGCACCGGTGCTCATTTCTGCTGCCATACTTAAACAGGCAAAGTAAGTGCTGCGAAAAGGGTTTTTTGAGAACCATTTATAGGGGACTGTTACTTCACATTTAGTTTCATCGATACGCTTTACCCGTACTCCGGAAAAATAGGCGCTTGGCAACTTTGTCAAAAGAAACATCCTGAATTTTACGGGATGTGTCATTAGTTTGGTGAATGATTCAAAATTCGAACCCATTATTGCCATTTGTATTGAGAAGGACCTTTGATAAAGTTACAAACTATAATACATCAACCTGTCCTCTCAGCAGATCCTCCATCTCATCTCTTTTACGAATCAACAGGGGCTGCCCTTCTTTTACCAGGATCTCAGCAGGTTTGAATCTCGAGTTATAGTGTGAAGACATTTCAAAACAATAAGCACCAGCATTTCTGAAAACGAGCAGGTCGCCTTCATGAATTTCGGGCAGCATCCTGTCTTCAGCAAAATTGTCGGTTTCGCAAATATTTCCAACAACATTATAGTTTTTCATCTGGCCATTTGGATTAGAAATGTTTTCTATTTCATGATAAGCCCCATAAAACATGGGACGGATCAAGTGATTGAGACCACTGTTTACGCCCGCAAACATCCGGTTACCGCCATTCTTAATAACGTTTACGGTGGTAATAAAATAACCGGCTTCACTTACCAGGTATTTCCCCGGTTCAAACCAAACCTGCAAATGACGATTGTATTTTTTTTCAAAGCCATCAAACTCCTCCTTTACTTTTTTTCCCAATAAAAGAATATCTGTTCCTTCTTCACCGGGCCGATACGGCACTTTAAAACCACCACCAAGATCAAGCACTTCAAGCTCCGGAAAATGTTGTGCTGTGTTAAACAACACTTCAATACCTTTTGCAAAAACTTCAACATC
>JAICPX010000447.1 GCA_025929635.1 Chitinophagaceae bacterium | reverse complement strand
CGGTGTCATTGTGATTTACTACTGTTCCGCAGGTTTAATGATTTTGCGGAATGCAGGGTATTCAAAAAGAGATTTCAAAAATATGTCGCGCCCAAAATCATGATAGTGGAAAAGCTGCCCCATCCCGACTGCTTTTTTTAGAAGCGCTATGGCCCGGTCGTTTTTCCCAAGTAGCGCATAGATCCTTGCTTCCAGGTAATCCTTTTGATATCTGAATTCATGCCGGCGCCAATAGATCAATTGCAGAGAATCGTATTTTGAGAAAATATTCAAAGCGGTTTTCTCATTTCCCATCGCAGCCGCGGTCTGGGCAAGATAGATCAGCAGGTCATCATTGTTGCGATTCTTTCCCAGTTCATTTTTTAAATAAGTTCTGGTCTTTCGAAAATCCCCCGAAAGATATAAGGCATCCACGAGATCATACTGATAGCCTGATCGGTCCGGAAATCCGGTGAAAAGCTTAGCCGCTTTCAGGGCAAAATAATGGGTGGCTTCACTGTTTCCCACCAGGGAGAATTCATACGCAGCAGCACAGTAGAATTCAGCGTATGATTTTTGTTCATCCAGGGCGAATTTGCCGGTAAGATATTTCATATTCTTTCTACCGATATCGTCAATAAGGGACTCTATTTCTTTTTGGGTTTTGCCGAGCCGCACATGTAGATTGATCAATAGCTTCGGAATAGCAGGACTAAAGTTCTCTAAAGGAATAGATAGCAGGTAGCGCTCGGCATCATGATATTTGCCAAGCATGACGAGGGACTCAACATAATTCCACACCTTATAATAATGCCATACCATACCCATCTCACTGTTTAACGGGTCATGCAGCCGGTCAAGCAGTTTAAGAGCTAACCAGGGCTTAAACATTGATTTGGCATGATGACCGGCAAACATGTTAAAGTAATAATCCTGTGGATACTCGTCCAGGCTTTGAAGGGTAATTCGAAAAGATTCTTTGAAATTGTTATTGTAAAGATTATCAGATTGATCATACACCATTTTTTCATAACGTGTAATGGAAGCGATCTTTCTGATCTGTTGAAGGAGGGAATCCCTCCGTTGATCCCGGTAAAACCAACTTAAGAAGATCCGTGGCATTACAAAATCCGGTTCAAGGGTAGCAGCTTTTTCTAAATAAGATCGGGATTCCTCTGTATATAACCCTATGCCCATTTCATGCAATCCTTTCAGGTAAGCATCGTAGGCTTCATAGTTGGGGGGATTGCGCTTACCCAGCTTTACTTCTTCGAGGTTCGTTAGGAGACCAGCGATTTTCAACCGAAGATGCTCGATGACATCCATTACACTATCCTTATTGCCATGCATGAGTGGCAGATCATAAACGGATTCATTCGTCGCCGCATCAACAAATCGTGCATTAAAATAAACCTGCTCATTCTTCAGATAATAATCTCCTGTAACAAAATAGCCGGCCGCCACGAGGTCGCTGAATGTGGGCCTGTTTTCCGGGTCACCAGGTAACACACCGATATACGACTGGTATCGCTTAACAGTGAAATAGGGTACTGTTTTCACTGATTTTAATTCTGCGAGTTGATTTGATATCCAGCTGCTGGCGATATCACCGATCCCATTCAGTAAAGGATCGCCGGTTTGATTGGTAAATGGCAATACGGCTATCCTGTTATTTGTTCCGATATTTATTTTTTTTGGTGATTCTTTTTTTTGATAGAACAAAAGGAATAGTGCAATAAGAACGGATACTGAAAATACGCTGCCCGCCATTCGCCATTTTTTGCGTGGCGGATCCAGTATCTCCTCCTTTGGAACAACAAGGTTTATCCCGTGCAGACGTAATACTTCATTTACTTCCCGGAGTTGATAAAAAGACAAAATACCGGTGGTTGCTAATGGAGCAGTACTGCCGATTCTTTTTACTTCACCAGGTGATAGACCGATTTCCTCCCTGAAACATTTATTGAAATAAGAAGGATCATCAAACCCAACTTTATAACTGACCTCAGCTATCGAGCAGTTGTGTTGAATAAGGTAAACATACGCTTTCAATATGCGGATGTTGCGTATAAACTTGCCGGTTGACAGCGATGTAAGCTGTTTTATCTTCCTGTGTGTTTGTTCCCTGCTAAGACAGAGTTGTTCTGCCAGTTCATTTCCGGAAAAATGCTCTTGCTCTATGTGGGCAATTACAGCCATGACCGCTTTCTTAAGAAAAGCAGGGTCGGCAGAGCGTTTATTTTCCATCAGGAATATGCTTTAGAAACGAATCACTAAGGTAATAATGTTTTTTACGCCCAACCTAATCGGTTTCAATTTAAAGCTTGTCACTGGTATCAAGAATGTCGGCGGTCTCTTGTTTTTTATTTTTAATATTGTTATATGCAGGATAATTTTATACAATTCATATATCTCATACTTATCATCCTTGTATTGGTGATGCTCGCCAACAGGTTAAAGCTGGCGTACCCGATCATCCTGGTTTTAGGCGGACTTGCGTTGAGCGTCCTTAATGTATTTTCTAACATTACCATCGATCCTGACCTGATCTTTTTTATTTTTCTTCCGCCGCTTCTTTATGAAGCAGCATGGCAGGTATCGTGGAAACAATTTTGGAAATACCGTCGTGTGATCACGAGTTTTGCATTTCCGATTGTTATTTTAACTTCCTGTATTGTCGCTCTTGCTTCCAATGCCCTCATCCCCGGTTTCACACTGGCGCTGGGATTTCTTTTAGGTGGTATTGTTTCTCCTCCTGATGCGATCTCCGCCACCACAATTATGCGGCAGGTAAAAGCTCCAAAAACCCTTGTCAGTGTTGCCGAAGGCGAAAGTCTACTGAATGACGCTTCTTCATTGATCGTGTTTCGTTTTGCATTAGCTGCGGTCATTACCGGTCAATTCGATTTCCAGGAAGCAACATTGGATTTTTTTCTCGTAATTATTATGGGAACGCTCATCGGGATTGCGATTGGATTTTTAGTATATCTCATCCATCATTACCTGATACGATCGACCAGCATCGAGATCGTTCTTACCCTCGTCACTCCCTATATCATGTATTATTTTGCCGAACATTTTCATTTTTCAGGTGTATTGGCTGTTGTAAGTGGAGGACTTTTCTTATCAAGTAAAAGACAGACAATGCTTACGTACAAAAGCCGGCTGCAGGGGGTCAATGTCTGGACCAATTTATCATTTGTTATGAACGGATTGATCTTTTTGCTTATTGGTCTGCAGTTGCCTTCTATCGCACAGCAACTTGGAGAGACCAGTATAACAATGGCAATTTGGTATGGACTGGCAATCTCGTTAGTACTGATTGTTACACGGTTACTTTGCACTTTAGGTGCTTCTTTGTTTACGCGTTTTATCAGTCGCTTTATCAGAGTAGCCGATCGGAATCCGGGTTGGAAAGGTCCGATCGTTCTTGGATGGGGAGGTATGCGGGGTGTTGTGTCACTTGCCATGGCGCTATCGATACCATTATTTATCAACGGACAACCTTTTCCAAATCGTAACCTCGTTCTCTTTATTACTTTTATTGTCATACTCGTTACGTTAGTATTCCAGGGACTTACTCTTCCCTGGGTGATCCGAAAATTGAAACTGGAGGATCAACCCGGGACCATTCCAGAGCAGGAACAGGAACTGATCATCCAGAAAAAGATTGCAAAGGCCACGCTCCAGTTATTAGAGGAAAAGTATGATGATGAGAGAAAGCAAAATGAACACTTGAATAATTTATTTGCAAGAATGCAATTGGATATGAATTTTTTCCGGCAGGATATCAGGGACATCGTGAATACTCCCGATAACAATGTTGCCAGCTTCCGACGTATTTACCTGGAACTTTTGGAAAGACAAAGAGAAATACTTAAGGAAATGAACCTGCGTGACGAATTCGATGAGGACCTCATCCGCAAATATCTTGCGCTTATCGATATGGACGAATTCAGGATCCGGGAAAAATCATTCCAGGAGATCTAATTTCATTTGACTTAAGTCTTCTCGTCTGGACATTCTGCGT
>JAICPX010000432.1 GCA_025929635.1 Chitinophagaceae bacterium | reverse complement strand
CCCTCAGCTCCACCACCTGGTTGATAAGCTTCGATTGGTCAATTTGAAAGATCGCTTCCAATCCCCCAGGGAAAAATTTAACGGTGAATATATAATCAGCAGGAAAATTGTACCGTTCAACAGTACTGTTCCTTACAATGAGAATATCTTGCCCGGGATGTATCAGGTGCTGTTTATTTCCCATTGCTAAACTATATGCTGAACCCAGGTTTATCCAAAATGTAGGAGTCCAGCTGGGAAACATTTTGACCGTAAAAGGCGCATTGCCGAAATAAGTATGTGTGGCTTCGGAAGACGATTCCGAAAAAAATTCCACGAACTCAGCCAGGTCTTCGCATGGCGGGCTGAACTGGTATATTTTCCGGATATTATCGAAGATTTCAACCATCTGGTCAATTTCTCTATTTCGTTTCTTATTTCGATCGGTGATAAGACGCAGGGATCTCAATCAGCATATCAAACCAAATTTCAGCAAACTTTCAGAACAATTCGGGAAGTTTCAATTTAAGCGGGCTTGATAAAGGAGCAAAGGGAAGTTGTAGTCTCGCCCAGAATCGAACTGGGATATCAGGTTCCGGAGACCTGCGTACTATCCATTGTACTACGAGACCAATTTGAGTCGACAGCCATTAGTCGTTAGTCTATCGTGTTACGCCGACTAATGACTACCAACTACAGACTATCGACTACTTTATCAGCCCTGCTGCATTGCTCGCAAAAATCCTTACAGCAATAGCCAGCAAAATTACACCGAAAAATTTTCTCAGTGCTAATAAACCTGCCTTGCCTAATACCCGTTCGATCAAATTTAATGAACGCAATACAAAGTAAATAACAATTAAATTCAACAGTATCGCCAGCAGGATCGTGTATTCATTCCTTTCAGCTCGTTCAAATGTGGCTTTTAAGGACATAATGGTAGTTAATGTCCCGCTACCCGCGATCAAAGGAAATGCAATTGGAACCACCGTTCCCGACGGAATTCCCTTTTCTGCTTTGAAAAATTCAATTCCTAATACCATTTCCAATCCTAAGATAAAGATGACGATAGAACCAGCTACTGCAAATGATTTAATATCTACTCCAAGTACCTGGAGAAAAGGCTTGCCGATAAAAAAGAACAAAACCATTAGCCCACCTGAGATCAGCGTTACTTTCCATGCATTAATACCACCAATTTTTTCTTTTATTGAGATAAGCATGGGAACAGAACCGACAACATCTATCACTGCAAATAGTGTGAAGGTGAGTGTCAAAAATTCCTGGAAATTGAATTGCATTTTGTTGGTTTTGGCAAATGTAGGGTATCCGTCACTGGTGCCACGGCCCTAAGCCGTGGCACCCATGCATCAGGATCCTATCTGAAAATATATTTCTCTTTAAAGAAGTTTAACTCAACGGTTAAATACTCAAGACAATTCCTGCAAAGACAATCTTCATATTTATGCTCGAGATATGCTTTTAGTTCGTCACTTAATCGAAAACCATAACACTGGCAGTGACTAATATTACCGGGGTTGCATTCGAACTGCGATTTGCAACGCGGACAGCTTTTTTTTTCGTGTTGACACATAAGAAGAGTTTTCTACCTGGGCCACGGCTTAAGCCGTGGCACCCGCTAATGACACCCGATCAGAAGTTAAATCTTACACCACCGTATCCATTAAAGCCAAGGGTATTGAATCCTGCAGTTTCGTTGTATTTACTATTGGCAACATTTCTCAGATCGGCAAAAACCTTGATATTGTTTTTGTACAATGCATATTCGGCATAGATATCAAGCAAAACATAACTTCTTAAAGTTACATCTATCACCTGGAAGATCGTCGCATCAAAATAGGAATCCTTTCTTTCACCAAACCAGGAAAGATTTGTGCTTACAAAAAGTTTGTCGGTAACTTTTATTCCTCCATTTACACCAGCACTGTGTTTTGGTCTGCGAATAAGGTTAAAATAAGTAGTGTCCTTTCCCATTTGCACAGTCGTTATCTTTCCGTCAACATAACTGTAAAAAGCTTTTAGATAAATATTAGTCGTCGGTTTAAAAGAAAGCTCAAGCTCAGCCCCATAGTCTTTTTGTTTATCCTGGTTGATATATTGAGATCGGAATGTTACCGGGTTGAAATAGAAGAAAATAACATCATTCACATTCCTGGCAAAACCGGTTACCCTTCCCATGAGTTTATTGTCTGCAGAAAAATACTGAAGACCCGCTTCCCCGGTGACCGAAGATTCGGGCTCGAGTTCTTTATTCCCGTATTCAGAAAATAATTGATAAAGGGACGGTGTACGATAACCTGAAGAAAGATTTGCAAATAGCTTGAACTGCTTCTTCAATAACCAGGATGGATTGATATTGAAAACATATTTGCTTCCGTTTTCGGAATGAATATTCATGCGGTTTCCCAGTTCAAGATTAAATCCTGATTTCGTATTTACATTAACCGCGGCATATAAGCCAGTTTGCTTTTGCTTTTTATCTTTTAATAAAACGGTATCAGAAAAAAAGCCGAGATAAGAATATTGCTGGTCAGTACTTGAGGACCTGAAATCTGCGCCGCCGGTAAACTTAGATGAAGATTTACCAAGAGGAACCGTTACAAACGCATCAGCAAAATGTTCAGCTCCCTGGTATGCTCCTCTTGAATAAGTATCAAATCCATTCCGACTTTTAACTGAATCATCGATATACAGCCTGTCAATATGATTGAAATTGTAAAGAAGATTCAACTTTGTTTTTCCAAATGAAAATTCATTGCGAACCCCGGCCTGGTAACTTTTCTGTGTGAATGTATAATCAAGTTCATCAACAAAAGCTCCCTGGTCAATATCGCCATCAGTTTTATTAAATCGAAAGTAAGGCCGTATATGAACGTTCTTTGCAACCTGGAATCCCAATCCTGCCTGCAAACCGTTTTGTTGAAACCCATCTTTATCTTCATTGCCACTGTTACTGATGGCTTCATTAATTCCTTTTGTATCATAAAATGAATAAGCAAGATTATAATCAACAATCCCCGTTTTGCCGTTGATCCCGGCATTTGCCCTGGCACTGCTGTTACTTCCAAAGCTTGCCAACGCATTTGCTGAAAATGATTCCGTTGTCATTTTCTTTGTAATAATATTTATTACACCGGCGATGGCATCACTTCCATACAAGGTCGATTGACTTCCTTTTAAGATCTCGATTCGCCCGACCTGGTCAATTGAAATGTTACGGATATCGAAATTGCTGCCGATACCACTTGGGTCATAGACAGGGACGCCGTCAATGGTTATCAATGTATGGTCCACTCTTGCTCCACGGAGGTACAGGCTTTTATCTTTCCCGGCATTGCTGTTCGCACCCCCAATATAAACGCCGGCTTGTTCCGTTAAAATCTGAGCAAGGTCTTTTCCGCCGCTACGTTCGAGCTGTTGCCTTGTAATAACAGTGACTACTTTTCCGGTCAAGGAAGTTTTGTTGGGATACTTGTTTGCAGAAATCACTACTTCATCCAGTAGCGTGGTGTCTTGTTCCCGGCTGGTCGGGACAATTTGCGCATGCAGTTGGCTGCCGATCATGATCGCAGCCACAATCAAAAATTTTCTCATCGTAAAAACTTTTTGTGTGACTGCTTCCGAAATAAAAATGAAATATAATGTCCTTCGACTTTACATTTCAGCTTTTCACCCGAAAGCATCGAATGTTGTTGATGATCCGGCAGGTCTTCTGGCTTAGTTTTAACTGAACACCTTCCCGCTGATGAACATTTGTTCTATCAACAGTGGTATGAAGATTCAGCAAGTCAATGGTCAATAGCCAATGGTCAACAAAAAATTCACCATTCACCACTCACCATTCACCACCTTACAGCTACGGGGATAGCGTCAGATTTTGACTGACTTCCCTTTTAATCGGGTTGATTTTGCTTCTCACTGATTTACACAGAAGTCTTCCGTGATGACCTGTGCCACCTGTGAGAGATATATGAAGCAATCAACCAATGAACCAGATCGCTGCAAATGTAGGGGAGTAGTTTTTAACCGGGTTAAATTATTTAATCACAATTTTATCTGCGGGAAAGCGATAGACCCAGGTTTTTATTCTTACGGCATACTTGAATCTTGAATCTTGAATCTTGAATCTTTCACCTG
>JAICPX010000140.1 GCA_025929635.1 Chitinophagaceae bacterium | reverse complement strand
GATCAGATTATAAATGCCTTTCATGTCCAGCTCCTTTGCCAGGCCTTCCTGCACACTATTGATAACAGCGAGTTCGGCTGTTCGTTGTTCAGTTTCTTTTAGTAAGCGGTTGGTCTCATCAAAGAGTCTTGCATTTTCCAGCGCCACACTCATGCTGTTAGTGATCGTTGTCAGTAATCTCAGATCAGAATCTGAAAAAGCATTTTCTTTGTCCACATTTTGAAGACTGATGGAACCTTTCACAACATCGCCAACGATCATAGGAACAAACACTGCTGACTTTGGCGGTTGTCCTTTTGTGACACCGGTTCCGCCATGCATTTTTGCAGTCTCCACGTATTTTTCCCTGATGTCAAGGGGCTTTCTTGTTTCTACCAATAATTTATTGGCCCACATATAGGGACGAGGATCTACTTCAAGGTGAACACCTTTTTCAATTGCATATTTGAAAGTTTCCAATCCTGCTTCGAGATCAAAAGTTCTTATCACTAGAGTTTGTGTGTCGGGAAAAAGATCGCAAAGACGATCGCCTACAAGATTATAAATACCCTACATGTCCAGTTCTTTTGCCAATCCTTCCTGCACACTATTGATTACTGCCAATTCAGCCGTGCGTTGCTCAGTTTCTTTTAATAAGCGATTGGTTTCATCAAAGAGTCTTGCATTTTCCAATGCTACAGTCATACTATTGGCAAGTGTGGTGAGCAGGTTCACATCAGAATCAGAGAAAGCATTTTCCTGGTCAAGATTTTGGAGGCTGATAACACCTTTTACTTCGTTACCAGCAGTCATAGGAACCATTACCAAAGATTTTGCACCCTCTCCTTTAATTGGTTTCTGGTCATACTTCGGTCTTTCCTTATCAAGATCTTTATTAATAAGCAATGGCACACCCTTTTCAACTACATGCTTTCTGAATCCTTTGAGTGGTGTCGGTTCCGATGGTGTACGGTCACCTTTTTCGTAAACATACCCGGTGGCAACCATGTCGGTTGTTTTATCATATAACATTATATCAATCACCTGGGCATTAAATATTTTTCGCATTTTTTCTCCTACCAGTTCATAAATACCGTGCATGTTCAGTTCTTTCGCCAAGCCTTCCTGTACGCTATTTATAACAGCGAGTTCTGCTGCTCTTTGACTTACTTCTTTAGTTCTTTCCGCAACAACGATTTCAAGTTCACGGTGTTTTTCATGAAGTTGTCTTGTCCGCCAGCGCACTAATGAATAAATAACAACTCCCGCAATCACCGCGTATAGCAAATAAGCCCACCATGTACGATACCATGGTGGAAGAATTTCAAACGAGTAAACTGCCTCTTCACTTTGCTTGCCGGAAATATTTATTGCTTTTACATGAAAAGTATATTTACCGGGAGGCAGGTTTGTGTATTCTTTATAATAGTTGTTATCAAGTTCGGTCCAATTGCTTTCAAATCCCTGCAACCACGTTTGGTATTGTGTTTTGTTTTCCTGGTCAAAATAGGGGGCCGCGTATTCAAAACGAAGGGTATTGTTTTTGTATGACAACGTAACCGGGCTGTTACTGCTGTCACCAAGCGGCAAAGAATTTTTTTCAGAACTGATATGACGTAAGATTGCCTTGAACGATTGGGTATTCGCCGCGTCGAGCCTTTCATCATACCTCATCAGGCCATCAGTAGTAGCGATCCATAGTATACCACTGTTGTCAGCATAAAAACTTGAAAAGGAATAATCGGAAAAATTATTCAACCGATTACTTTCAATCTTAAAAGTCCCGTCTGTATTTTTTGTTGCAAGTTTTGTTTGCTTACCCAGTCTTAACCATATTCTTCCTTTACGGTCCTCAACGGTAACAAATTCAGAGGCTAATCCTTCCGCTCTAACGAAAAAACTTGTGTCCTTGACAAAGGTCTTTTTACTCTCGTCAAAAACAAGTAGGGTTGAATCTGTAGGGAAAAAGCTTTTGTTATTGAGTGTAACAACTGCACCGGTTAAATTCTTTACATTTTTCTTAGGTCCAAATTCTTCAAAGGTTGTTTTTTGAAGATTGAACTTGCCATCATAATCAAAACCGGGTGTGATCCTGAAAACAATTGAATTTTGTGAACCCACCCAGATCCTCCCATCATTCATTTCTGAAAAGGTCCAGATCTGCTCAGTAATTCCATTAATATGTCCTTCGAAATTCCATTTACCGGTGGTCCCTGCTTTTGTAAAAACAGCCACACCAGATTGAGAGCCTCCAAATAGAATTTCAGGGTGTTTCTTCGAATGATGCAAACCAGCCAAAGCAAGATCTCCGCTTACAGATGGCCGGATCACATTCAGTTTTTTATTTCTTATGGAGAACAAACCATCACATGGGATCAATAATTCATCACCCACTTCCAGAAATGTAAATATTTGAGTGAGCGGTACGCCGGTAATCGGTTGGAAAAGTTTTTTGATGCTATCATAAACAAGCAGGCCATTACTTGTTCCTACATAAAGATCGCCTTCGAAGCGGCGAACGGCCAGCACCGACGTATTGATTCCTGATTGAAGATTAAATTGAGTAAAGGGTGAAGCAATATCAACCCTTGAAATACCATTGTCAAGAGAAAGCCATAAAACTCCATTTCTATCTTCTAAAATACTGTAAACGGTTTCATCCTGCAACCCAACATTCCTGTTAACGGTAGTGAGTAGTTTACCTGCGGGATCAATGATCAAAAGGCCGGTGCCCAGGGTGGATAGCACATAATTGCCATTTCTCAATCTTGTTCCTTTATAAAGCAGAGCTCCGGATCTTAATACATCATCCACTTCTGACTTAAATGGTCGAAAGGTTTTTCCATTAAAAATGTGTAAACCACTATAAAACATGCCTACCAACCATTGTTTTTCTCCATTTGGCCCGGCCGGGAAGGGCAACATGATCTGCATTCTTTCCTGTCCTATAAACTCGCTGCCTGGTATCATTATAAGCGAATCATTCACCATTTTATAAAGACCCAATCCCTGTTGATGAACAAAATATTCCCCATCATTATAAAAAGCGTACATGAATTTGCTGGAGGGCTTCCAAACCTTTACATCATTTATAGTTCCCAGTTTACCTTTATTTATTCTAAAAATATATTCGCGGCTCTGAAAATAAACCTCACGCGTGGTGGTGTGTATGGTCCAGACGTCCAAAAAATTATGATATTCTTTTGGAACCAGGTGCAGCAATGATTTCATGGTTGTCTGGCCAATGCTGTCTTTCGCTAAATATCCCAGATCGGAATAAGCACCGTAATAGATAGTTCCATCCTCAGTTTTTGCAAGTGATCTTACGACAATGGCGTTTGTACCTGATTGTCTGATTGTTTTTTTCCATTTAACGCCATCGTATTCCAGGACATGATTTTGTGCACCGAAATACATCATGCCACCATCACCCTCCAGGGCACACCAAATCTGCGGAAGGGCTTTAAAAGTTTTAGCTGCATAATTTGTAATAAAGGGTAATCCTTTTTCAGCGTCGTATTGTGCATAAATAGTTCGAGGCCAATTGAAGAGCAGCAGGCAAATAATTGCAGCAAATAATTTATGAAAGACACTGTCTTTACTCATAAAAGAATTTTAATTGAATCGATTTTTCAATTGTAAGGCGGTACAATGGTTTCGCAGGGATGGGGCCTTGGTTCTTAGTCTCTAAATGTAAATAAAAATCTCTGAAATAAGAGGGGAATATTAATGTTTGGACGAGAGGAGAGGTTATAGTCCCAATATCGATCTTAATTTAGGATAACCGGTTCGGCTTACTGGTACCCTGGCCCCGGAACGGAGTATTGCGACATGACTATCTTTTTCATAAGGATCGATCCTTGTGATCTGTTGAATGTTGACAATATAAGAACGATGTGAACGAACAAACTGTGACGGATCAAGCACCTGCTCAAAATGACTCATTGTTTTATTCTTTAAGAAATAACCTTCTTTTGTAAACACTTTTACAAAATCATCAGCAGCTTCCAGGTAATGAACATCGTGAATAGGTATTATTTTGATCTTGCTTCCATCTTTTATGACGATCCGCTGGCTTTGCGGAGCCGTTAATGATACTTCGTCCAATAGTTCCTTTGTTTGAGACGTTTGATTTTTTTGATCTCTCCATTTTTTTATTGCTTTTTCAAAACGTTCCTGTGTGAACGGCTTTAATAAATAGTCAACGGCATGTGCCTCGAATGCCTTGATCGCAAATTCGTCAAATGCCGTTGCAAAGATCACGGCAGGTGGATTGTCGATCAGCTCAAGCATTTCAAACCCATTGATCTTTGGCATCTGAATATCCAGGATGAGCAGGTCAGGTTTGTATTGCTGAACCGCTTTTACCCCTTCAAAACCATTGCTGCAAACCTGTGCTACCGTGAGATCAGGAAAATTCTGAAGATATTCAACAACGATACTTCGTGCCAGCGGCTCATCATCAATTATGATCACTTTGCTGCTCATGTTGGGGAATTTTGATTGTCGTAATAAAGATATTGTCTTTTCCTTCGGTTGTTACCAGGTCGTTTCTTGCAAACAACAAAAATAATCTTCGGGTCACTGATTGTAATCCAAAGCCGGTTCCTTTGGGAACTGCTGTTTCAGGATCAAAAGGATTTTTTACTGTTATCACCAATTGATTATCCTCTTGTGTTGCATTTAAACTGATCTCGATCTCGTCAACTGTATCATACAAGCCAAACTTGATCGCATTTTCCATAATTGGTTGTAAAAGCAAAGCTGGTAGTTTCATTTCACTGGTGGCTTCCTCACATTCTACTTTTGTAGACAGGCGATGACCAAACCTGACTTTTTCAATGTCAAGATAAAGCTGCAGGTACTGCAGCTCTTCTTTTAATGTTACCCACTGGTGTTCTTCTTTTTTAATAGTGCCCCTTAAAAAATCTGAAAGCTGCTGGACCATTTTTCTTGCTTCCTGCGGCCGTGTACCGATCAGGGCATTGATACTATTTAAGCTATTAAAGAGAAAATGTGGCTGCAATTGTTGACGAAGTTTAAAAAGCTCCGCTTCTTTCGCCAGTTGCTCGGCTGCCTGTTTTCTTTCTTCCTGTTCGGTTTGTTCCTGCCAATTGTACCATATTACACTTACCAGGACAAAACAACCCAGCAATAGAAGATCAAAGCTGCTCCGAATCCATAGCGATCGGCTGAAGAATAACTGGTACTCAGGATCGTTGATGAAAATATTCTTTAAAATAACCTTTGTAAGCAGTATTACAATTAAAGTGATCAGCACGCACCAGCTTACCAAATGAAAATATTTTTCCCGCTGTGGCAGATAGTAATGCAACATCATGATCACCAACAAGCAACTTAGAACCAGCAACCCATCATTTACTAAACTATCAATCAGAGCAACTGTCCAGCTCAATCCAAACCAACGCAACAGGAATATGTGGTCGGCAATAATGATCAGCCAGCAAATGCCGAAAATAATTCTAAACCTTGTGACAGATAGCGGGGATGATGCCATGCTTACACCAGTTGTAACAATTCGTGTGAATCGCTGTGCAATATACCCTGAGCTTTTCGATTCACGATGTCAGCGTAAATATCACCGTTGTCTTTTTCTTCGATACGTGAATATAATTCAGCACCATCGATCATCTCGCCTACTTTATAAAGTTCGCTTACATTAATAAATCGCCATTGCACCAACTCGTTTTTTAGGTTATAGAAGGTCTCTTCTTCTTTTCTACCAATCTGCTGAGCTTTATAAAATGCGTCTTCTTTGTTGGCAGCGTAGACCAATCGTAGCTGTTCATCAAATTGAGCGGTATGATCGCCATCTCCGCAGATGATTCGATAAATAATTTTAGCAAGATACCAGTTCATGTTATTTTGATTGTAAGTTTTGGAAAAAGAGGGATACTGGATACTGGATGCTGGATACTGGATACTGGATGCTGGGTATTCAGATTTTGACCATTGACAATTCACCATTTACCTCAAAAGCTTTTGATATCAATACCGCCAAAGATCACAGTACCTCTCAGCAACAATGTTTTTTGGGGAGCTTCAATCGTATTTTGCATTCTTCTTTTATCTTCTATGCCACCAAAAATGGTAACGGCTTCTGACTTTACAGACCAATTGGACGGGATCAATAATTTTGTTCCTCCGAAAATTGTGGTGAGATCGATAATTGCTACTCCTGAGAGGTCGGCCTGTGAAAGATCAAGCTCAGTGCCGCCAAAAATATTCACGATATCGCCACCTTTAAAGTTTTTGGAAATAATGACTTTTTTTGCACCGCCAAAAACTGAAGTTGTTTCAACAAAGTCTTCTTTGCTAAAGCTCATATCATCAGGTGCTGGCTGGTCATCCGGCCCATTGATTTTTTTTTCAGCTTCAAATCTCCAGCGGTTGCGGGGTTTGGTGATAATGTACAAACCTACAGCGATCAAAACCAGTGGCCATATATAACGAAATGTAAATGCATCATAATACCTGTTGGCTAAAAAGATACCGCCGATAAGAACCAGAATGAACCAGGCAATGCCGCGGAAATTATGACGAACACCTATAAATAGGCCGAGTGCGATCAGAAGCATTTCCCAGGTAAACAACCAGCTAAAATATTCCGGGAATGTGGTTCTTAATAAAGCCGCTACACCGATCAGCAAAATAAATATACCGGTCCAGACACGACTATGGTTGCTATGCACCGCACCAAATTCATGGTTTTGCCTTTCCATCCATCGGCGCCTTCTTTCTTCTCTTTTTCGCTGCTTCTCTTGTTTTCTTTGCTCGCGGGAATCCAGCATTTCAGTCATAGTTGTAAATTTTGATCAAATCTATGACGCTGATGCTCACGGGTCAATAGGTAATGGGCAATAATAGGGGAGATATCGGTGAATGACAGAAAATGACCGGCGAAAAACCAGCGGGTAATCGTTGGCCTGCCCGCTTTTTAGGACATTGAAATTCCCCATTCAAGACTATAGGTATCTTCTGATCTTTTTACACAGGTAAATAAGAAATTCGTAATAAATGGCATATTAACGTGTTGCCCCTGGTAATCGATCACCATCGTGCCACTTACATAGGTCTGTGTAGAGGAGGTTTCGAGAATATCACTGTTATGCGGCAATTTCTGGTTGTTATAATCGAAAGTATGTCGCAAAGCCAGCTTTTCCACAATATCCTCGAGAAAGCCGGGATGATCAATTATTGCTGTAATGTGTAAAGACTTTTTCATAACCTATGACGTTGAGGGTTACAATCATCTCTTATCGAATCCACGCTTCCAACACAACAGATGCTTGCTCCTTTCTGTCTATACTTATGACTCCTCTGTAATCAAAACGGTTATAAAAAGATTGTGAAATTATTATTAAAGAGCTTCCGATAGCTTGTTTATGACAACGAATAACTCCAGGTTATTTTATAATTCTTCTCTTTTTCTCTTGTACAAACGACACCGAAATTTGTAAAAACAGGGATAGTTACGTGTTTTACATTCTTCCCGGACGAGGGTAAAAAACCAATATCGACCGTTCCTTCAACCGGCGAATGTTCGCAACACCAGCTCATGTTCTCAAAATTTCCGCATATCATTTCTTCAACCAAATGCCGGTTGCCAAGACACTTTTCCGCATGATGCATATTATTTATATGATATTCTATCATGCTTTCGGCAAGTCGTACATTCGTTTCTACAGTTGTTATCGGTATCCTTTCCATAAATAACCATTTTGACTTTAAGGATCATATCCATTAACTAATATTTCAAGTCGAGTGCCAAAACTTCCTTTGCCAAAAAAATATTTTAAAATCGTGAGGGTAAAGCGGGCAAACTTGCCATTGTCAGGTGGCCCACATTTTAATGCGCAATTTTTTTCCCATTATTACGCCTGCAAACTCAGATACCGGGAATAAATAAAAAAGGCCTGTAAATACAAGCCTCGGGATAAACCTTAGTTAAATAATAAATGAAAACGATTTACTTATTAATGAGAAAGTTCATACTCTTTATCCTGTTATTTTTTTCATCATAAATGCTGAGATAATAAATTCCATTGCTCATTGTTGACGGACTGATGATCGTCTCCGTTTGATGATCCTGCGTGATATGTATGGTTCTATTGTATTGTGCCTGTCCAAGAGCATTTGTTATTTCGATCTTATAGTTGCCCGTTGGCAATCCTTTCATTTGTAAATTGATAGTGGTTTTGACGGGGTTTGGTGCTATAGCAACGTGTATATTTTTCACCTCACCAAACTGTAATACAATAATATTCGAATAACTATAAGTTCCGTCCTTTTCGATCATCTTGAGACGATAAAAATTTGATCCGTCATAAGGATGAAGGTCAGAATAAGCATAATTGTTCTTCAATGCATTTTTTGCAAAAGCGATTGCGATCGTTGAAAAGCTGATGCCATCACGACTTCTTTGTAATTCATAACTGCCGAGATCTGTTTCCGCTTCGGATGTCCATTTTAATTCAGATGTTTTGTTTATTGCCTTACCGGTAAATGATGTTAATTCAACAGGTAATGTAACAATACATGCAGTAAAAGGATATGAATATGATTTACCCAGGCCATTACCATCAAACACCAGGTCGAACGTAGTACCCAGGGTATTCCCAAGATTCAACAAACCGATTCCAAAATCAAGTGAATTAGAAGGGGCGCCTACCAGCGATCTTACCCCCTGCGAACCGCCATATACATGTTTGGCACCTGCAACGCTATAGCCGATCAGGGCCGTTGCATTAACACCCAACAATGGAGATACTTCAGTGGTCAGGTCCCAGAAAGGAGTGGTGTCAAAAGTGCCATCAGGGTTTCCCAGGTAAATAAATGCAGCGCCACCAATTACATCAGCACCGATCAATGGTACCGTGGTCGATAATGGTTCGCCGACAATAATGTCACGGTAACCATCACAGTTTACATCGAGCATATTGTCAATGCTTGCACCGAAAAGCAGTGATACATTAATATCCTGTCCTGAAAGAATGCTTAATATAGAAGAGGATCGTGGCGAGGAAATTATTTGATCTGATATAATCGGGCTTGAAGGACTGTAGGTTTTTTGCAGAAATACATGAACCTGGCCGGCCTTTAACCGCAGCCCACTCAACACATTACTTACCACAGCGCCGGCAGGCGCACCAATAAGAATATCACCATCGTCCTGATCGCTGGCATTTCTCGTTCCCTTTACATCATATCCAAAAAGATTGGCGGCATTGCTTAATAAACCTGAAGGATCAGCCTGCAACCTTACACCGATAGAAGAAGAAACGCCGGAACCATTTCCATAATAAACATATGCGCTTCCGCCAAGGAACTGCCCGGTAAAAATTCCGCCTAATGATGAAAGGTTGGCACCGGCAGGGGCACCAACTACCAGGTCAGGATAAAAATCATTATTGTAATCACCAATACAATCAACGCTGAAACCAAATAATAAACCAGTCGTATTTGCCAAAGGCAATGTTGGTAAACCAAGTAAGGTTGGCGTTGGCGTTGCCAGCTGAACCGGTGAAGTTGTTGAAAGATTATCTGAATAATAAACAAACGTAGCCCCACTTTGTACAGAAAGAAGTTGTATTCCAAGATAAGCAGGTGATCCTATAACGATGTCAGATCTATTATCGCCATTCAGATCTTTAGTAACCGATACAGAAAAACCAAACAATGGATTTGTACTCACATTACTAAGCAACAGTCCTGCAACTCCGGTCGAAAAGAAGTT
>JAICPX010000561.1 GCA_025929635.1 Chitinophagaceae bacterium | reverse complement strand
TTTAATGTTTTTTCGCAGGTACCATTGATACCCGAGCCACAATGCAATGATCATCCAGGCAATACTCAACCATTCATAATACATCAGGAAGTTCCCGGCACTGCTGCCTTCCGGGTTTGTTACTGTAAGGCCGGGAGCAATGTAAGGCCACCAAAGGGCTTTCCGGAATCCAAATAATATTGTACCGGTAATGGTGCCGACA
Organism: Chitinophagaceae bacterium; assembly: GCA_025929635.1. Classification (GTDB taxonomy): domain Bacteria; phylum Bacteroidota; class Bacteroidia; order Chitinophagales; family Chitinophagaceae; genus VBAS01. The sequence continues at coordinate 2,642 of JAICPX010000561.1, read as the reverse complement.
AGCCCAATCGCAAACGGCCAGATAAAACCACTGATGACCACAGAAAATAAATATTGAATACCCAGCACACCAAGCCCGGCAATAAGTAGGCGCAGTCCAAAACCACTGATATATCCCCAGGGTATAGAAAATTTTGAGAATCCGGATCCCGGTTTTGCCAGCATTATGATTGTACCGCCTAATAAACTATAAAGAACCAGTGCAACAATACACATAAGCGCCACGGTAACTGCAATACTAAATTTTCCAAGGTATAAGGAAAGCCTGGAAATGGGTTGTACTTCAATAAGCTTCCAACCGCCTCCGCGATGCTCCATTTGCGTAAGGCGCACGACTACCAGTGTAAGAAAGATCGGGTAGAAAAAAATTCCAAACCCGGTAAAACAACTAGAGACAAACGATTTCCATGCGTTTTCAGTATTACCCGATCCAATACCACTTTGACTAACAAGCAACCCGGCTAATGTAAAAATGCCGGGAATAAAAGCTGCCATTATCAGTATCAGCCAGAACATCCCGGAATTCCTGAGCTTTAACCATTCTGCTTTAAATGCTTTTGTATAATCAGCGAAAAAATTCATTATAGTTAGTTTGATGTCATTTTAATAAACCATTCTTCCAATCCTTCATTGGTGCGTACTCCTCTTACGGGAACTCCCTGCATTACCAGGTCACGGGTGATGTTGGTAACATCCTCGCTATTCTCTACAGGTAAAACAAATTCGTTACTTATTAATGCAGTTGCCTGCGGATATTTTTCTGTCACCAGGTTCTTCCATCGGGGAGTATCATCTACTTTTATGGTTACTTGTTTACCATGCCCCGCACTTTCCTGCAAGTCGGCCATTGATCCCTGGAATTGCATTAACCCTTTATGTATTATACCTACATGCGTACACGTTTTTTCAACCTCATTTAATAAATGGCTCGATACAAAAATTGTTTTACCATGATCCTTGTTCAATCTTTTCAGCATCTCTCTTATTTCAATGATACCGGCAGGATCAAGACCATTGGCCGGTTCATCAAGAATTAATAATGATGGATCGGGAAGCAAAGCCATTGCCACGCCCAATCTTTGTTTCATACCGAGTGAGTATTCTTTCGCCTTTCTTTTGCGGTCATTGTAAAGACCGACAACCTGTAACACTTCATCCACTCTTTTTTCATCCATTTTTCTCAGGCGTGTTATCACTCTCAAATTATCCCGGGCATTTAAATGAAGGTATAATGAAGGCGTTTCTATCAACGTGCCGATACCTTCAAAAATGCCGGGAAGATTTTTCTTTAATGATTTGCCGTGAATAAAAATATTATCACGATCATTTTCAAGCATACCGGTAAGCAATCGTATTGTCGTTGTTTTACCGGCGCCATTCGGACCAAGAAATCCGAATATACTTCCCTCAGGAACTTTTAAACTCACATTATTCACCACTTTTCGTCCGTGGCGAAACATGTAGTTCAATTCCGAGGTCTCAATTGCGAGCGCATTTGGTTCATTCATCAGTAAGTTATTATCCGGTAAACTTATTGAAATAAAAAAAGCGAACCTAAGTCCGCTTCCTTATTTCCGCATAAATCTTTTTAATCGGTCAAATCCCGGTTTATTCTGCTTCCGCGACCACTTCCTTTACCTCCGGTATCATTCTCTTCATCATTCCTTCAATCCCCGCTTTTAACGTGATCATTGAGGAAGGACAACCGCTGCAGCTTCCCTGTAACATCAGGTTCACCACACCATCATCATAGCTCTTGAATTGAATAGCACCACCATCCATTTCTACGGCAGGCTTTACATAATTTTCAAGCAGTTCTTTAATACGTTTTACCACATCATCGTCATCGGCGCTGATCTCGTTGCTGCTTTCCTTTTTGATGGTCTCTATTTCTTCTTCATTGATCACCGGTTTGCCTTCCTCCAGGTATTCTTTCAGAAACTGGCGAATGGTTGGGATCACATCGTTCCAGTCTGTATCCGGAGTCTTCGTAAGTGTAACAAAATTGCTTGCAATAAACACTGCTTTTATAAAAGGATAGCCAAACAATTCGGTTGCCAGTGGCGAGGGCTTCGCGCTTTCCACATCGGGAAAATCAATGCTCTTTCCGGGATATAAGAGCTTATTGGCCACAAACTTCATTGTCTCCGGGTTTGGCGTCATCTCCGTGTAAATACTAATGATAGGGTTTCCAGTTTTGATCATAGCTCACTAATTGATATGCAAAAATAGCAAGAATGAAAAAATCGGGTTTACGAAGGCCGGAAAGAGATGTTTGTTACCAGCTTTTGAGCCTTGATTTAACTTTTATTGCGTCGCAATCCTTTCATCGTTCGGTCATTCTGATCGGTTATTCACCCAACAATCGAGACACGGATAGCTGGATTCACGCAACAATCGCAACAACGACATAAACTCTAAATTTGCTGGTAGCGCCGCGGCAACCGGAGTCGGAGACCGTAAAAAATAAAAACATGAAAAAGATCTATACCATTGGCCATTGCACTACCAGCCTTGCCCTGTTTGAGGAAACCGGTCTTGATAAATTGATTGGTCCAAAATTTACTCTACAGAACATTAAGTTTGAGAAGATCACTCCAGCCCAGTTAGACGAAATGAAGAAAATGGCAGGCAGTTATGAAG
>JAICPX010000348.1 GCA_025929635.1 Chitinophagaceae bacterium | reverse complement strand
CCTGGTATGATTCCTGTTCGATGATATAATGAACATTCTTTGAACTTTTTCTTACCATGTCGATTACGTCTTTCACATTTACGATCCCTGCGCCAAGAATGGTGCTTTCATATTTTTCATTGCCCTCACTTGCTTTTATTTCATCTTTCACATGAAGAGATAAAAAACGACCGGGATATTTTTTTACGATCTCAGCCGCATTAGCGCCTCCATTATATAAGTTGCCAATATCCAATTGTTGAATTACTAATTTTTCATCTGTATTCTTCATCATTATGTCATATAGCATTTCGCCACCCAGATTCTCGCTGAATTCAAAATCATGGTTATGATAGCCGAATTTCATTCCTGATTTTTTGCACAGCTCACCGCTTCTATTGAACACTTCCATAAAACGTAAAAGACCATCTTTATCTTTTCTGTACGACTCGTTAAGGGATGGACTGATGACATATAGCTGTCCCATTGTAGCGGCATCCTCGACAGTGTATTTCCACAGGTCAGTAAATTCTTTTTTTGCTGTATCCCAATGTTGTGAGGCCAATACTGTATGCCCGCTCGGCATTTTCATTCCAAGATCATCCAGTATTTTTTTGAATTCGTTAGGAGTATAATTGTAGAATTTCCTGTTGTTATAGCCCGCATGCTCGACATTTTTATAACCCATCGCGGCCAGCTGTTTCAACGTACCAAGGGCATCTTTTGCCATATCATCTCTTACAGAATAGAGCTGTATGCCGACAATCTCCGCATCAGCCGAATTGAACCGGGCAAAAGATAGTTTTGACAGGATAGAAGTCCCTGCAAATGCAAGTGTAGATTTTTTTAGAAATGATCTGCGTGAATTATTCATGACAATGATTTTGTAAAATGAAGAATTAAGATAAGATTTTCTGCTGAAATCCAATCCAACCTGAAAATTAAGATAAATCACCAACAACGGGTAAAGCTAATTGGATGAAGGGTTTACCACTTTTTAACAAACAAGTTTTGTTTTTACAGCCCTTTTAATTTTTTATTCTTTGACAATTACCATTTCTACCTCAGTAATAAAGGTTACATTACATGATTGCAAATGGTTGCAGGTTAAAATCTAAAAATGTCAACAATTCTTCAGATCGCAAATGCAGACAGAAACTTAAGTACGTTAATCAAAGGATTGAAGGCTACGGATCTTGAAGAAGTATTAAATGGAATCGGACCATTTACCATTTTCGCTCCTGTAAATTTGGCATTTAGCAGGTTATCACCCGACAATTCCTTTGAAGAGTTGATCAGGAACGGTGAAAAAACAAAGCTGTCGGACATTCTTACTTATCACGTGATCGCGGGAAAGAAAATGCTGCGTGACCTTCGCAATGGACAGACATTGAAAACGATCAACGGAAAAGATGTTGCAATCAGCGTAAGAGATGGTGAGGTAAGTATCAATGGGGCCAGGATTCTTTCAAAAGACAGACAGGGATCAAACGGAGTCATTCATTCTGTTGATGCTGTTAATATGCCGGGTGAATGACCATGTTGGTTAATGTTTAAAAGATCTTTATAATCAAATGGAAACAGAAACTATTGTACAGTTTGTTTGGTTTGAAACAGCCGGTGACAATATTGAATTTATGTCCCACTGGGATGAATATTCAAAGGAGATGAGGAAGGTGCAGGCGATAAAACTGCAACAGGAAATTGGGAGTAAAAAAACCACAAGATATTTGTCCCAGCATTCCTGCCGCCAGGATGATTTTAAATTTGTATTTAAGAAGGAAAGACGATCTGCCCAATTCCCAGAACTTGAAATGAGGGTGCGTCAATTGGGCGGATACAGTGCAAGTCAAATGCAGTGTAAGCGCGATTCAAAGAAAGATGAAAGCAAAATTTTTGCCTTCATTACGGGATCGGAAACTGATATTAATATTTTCCGGCAACTCTCCCATTACCGGTTTCTGAATATTTATGACGCCTATTTTGAAAGCAGTAATTATAATTACATCCTCGAATTCTTTGTTGAGAACAGCCACGCCGAAGAATTCATGGAGCAATTAAAAATGCAAAACTGCCATTTTGAGTCAGGTATGTATAAGGAATGCGTGCTTCAAAGTGTTAAATAAATTCTTCGCGGTTAGTTTATTTCCAGTTCATTTTTTGTTGGAAGTTTTGGGAAACCATTATGCGGTTCTGTTTGGTACCAGAATACAACTGAGCTGATATCGGATTCCTGGACAAGATACCGGCCACCACTTCGCCAGCCAAGATCCTGTATTGTGACTTTTAAATTCTTTTCAAACCGGATTGGGTCCATGATATGCCATCGGTACATTCCGAATCGCTGCATTACATTGTAGTGTCCATCCCCATCGATCACCTGGTGAAGTCCTGCATAGGCTGTCGAGAATTCGGTATAGTCAACCACGTCAACACCGGCTGCATTTTTCTTTCTTGTATCAAAATCATAGGAGCCACAGAAATAGTCTTCGGTGCCGGTACCATTGATCGTTGGAAATTTTGTATCCCCATCCATAAAAAATTTTATTTCACCTTCACCCCACCATCCATTGTTATGAACGCCCCAGGCCATATAGGTGCCTACGTAATGTCCTTTGCCTTTAATGCTGTCGATAATTGTGCATACGCCATCTTTTACCCGATTACTTCTTCTGAATTGTGCATGAAAATAAGCAGCATCATTGGGGACAGTTGTCAATGTGTAGTCAACCTGGTAGTATAATCTCATGTCCTCGACATTAATATTTGTCATGGTGATCCTGCATTTTTTCCTGAAGGGCATTACCCAATAGCAATTAAATGCGCTGCCAGGATTTAAGGTTACTGCCAAAGAATTTAAATGAGAATAACTACCCCAACCAGCGCCAAAAAAATCCCCAACGGGTACTTCAACCGAAGGTTCCGTTTCATCATCCCAATAGAACCGGATGATTGAAAATCGCCAGTTGCCGGTTGGCGTCATCCAGATATGTTGAACAGCGCCCGGACCTGTGATCTCGGCCATGGTAAAAGTCTCGCCTGGTTTGATAATAACAAAAGGATTTACTTTCCATCCTTGTCCAAGATCTCTTGCCGCATTTTTTGCACTGCCGGTCTCTAGAGTTGCCATACCGCCTTTGCCGGGTTCGCCGGTAAGGTTTTCGGGACTGATCGATCTTGTTTTTGCGTCACTAAGACGAAAAAGGTTTCCCATATTCATATTAAGTCCATTGAACTTTTCCTGTTGTGCAGCTGCGATCGATGTAATGAAGAATAAGGAGAAGAAGAGCTTTCTCATATTGCTAAGTTTTGTGTTGATAAGAAAGTTAAGGAATAATTGCTAAGAGAATAAAAGAGAAGAAGAGTAAAATGACAAAAAGAGTATGGAGAGCAAACAAAAAAGAGATTTCCTTGTAAAATCTCTTTGTCTCATTTTCTCATTTAAACTCTTAGCTCAGCGAAATATTCTTCCAAAGAATTCTTTCATATCATTCCATGAGGCTGTATCAGCAGCGGCATTGTATTCGATCGGCATACCTAATCTTTTTCCTGTTGCTGTAGCATCAGGGTTGGTAAATGCATGTGTAGCGTTCGGATAAGTCTTAAACGTGATGGCTTTTCCAATTGAATCCATTTGCTTTTTAAAAGGAGCTACCTCGGCATTAACAAAATCATCTTTTTCACCATGACAAACCAGTATCTCTGCTTTGGTAAGATTCTTATCTGCCGGCGTACCCAAAAGACTTCCATGGAAACTTACTACGCCATTTAGCGGTTCACCCATCCTCGCAAAATTTAGTAACATGCCGCCTCCGAAACAATAGCCGATGCCTGCCATCTTCGTTTGATCAACCTGCTCATATTTTTTTAACTGGCTTACTGCTGAGTCAAAAACCTTTTTTGCCATTTGCGGATCCATGTAATAAGGCATGGCTAGTTTCTCAGCATCTTTCGCGTTATCGGCTGTACGATTATTGCCATACATATCAACTGCCATTGCGATATACCCCATTTCTGCAAGCTGTTTTGCACGGCGCTTTGCATAGTCATTTAATCCCCACCATTCATGAATAACGAAAACTGCAGGACGTTTGCCCTGTACATTTTCATCGTAGACCACATAACTGTTCATGTTGAGGGAATCGATGGTATACACTACCGTTTCCTCTTTTAGTATTGCTGTTTTTGTATCGGATACAGGGACGATGTTATCGTCTTTCTTATCATCGCTCGTGCATGCGCTGAAAAGTATCAGGGAAAGAATGCTGAGAACAATAAAAGTTTGTCCAAAAGGATTCCATTGAAGACGTTTCATATCATTGGTTTTGATGTGAAGAATTGAATTGTAAAGTTCATAAAATATTTACTACCGCCAACACGATTTTGCCCACAACGGTTTTTCATAACTTCATTTCATGAAAATATGGTTACTTATTTTACTAGCAGCAGTGTTTTCGTCGTCATGCAATGATGCCGGTGTAAAAGAAAAAGGAGTTGAGCCAGCAGCGGAGCAAAAGCAGGAAAATGCTGAAGTGGTTAAGGTCAATGCGATACTCAATGTCAATAATGTTAATATAGCATACGATCAATGTGGCAGTGGTGACACGACTTTACTTTTTATTCATGGCTGGTGCATAAACAAAGAATATTGGAGTGAACAAAAAAATTATTTCTGCGATAAGTTGTTCCTCGCTGTAGATGGCTTCAACACCACCCACGGGTTAAGTACGCCGAATGTGGAAGAAGCGCACCTTAACCGCGTAATGATCGAAATATCCAAGCAGGTAATTGTGGGGGCCGACTCCAGTAAGTTTCATAAAAGAAGCTTCGCTTTTATTTCTCCCATTACTGATGTTGATGTATTGGTTACAGATTCTGAAATACCCGCGGAAGACAGGAAGAAACTGGAGAATGCAGGCGTTAAACTGATTATCGTATAGATTTTTCTCCCTCCAAATTTTTAAAAAACGGAAGCATTGAAAATACGCCCCTGGTTACTGTTTGCGTTAATAACGACGGTTTTTTGGGGCGTATGGGGCGCATTCATTGAAATCCCTGAAAAAAGCGGTTTCCCGGCTACGTTGGGCTACTCCGTATGGGCGTTGACCATGATACCTTGCGCCTTGGTTGCCTTAATGATCATTAAATGGAAACTGGATTATGACAAAAGATCCATCTTGTACGGCTCAATCGTTGGATTTACTGGCGCGGGTGGCCAGCTCATTTTATTCCAGGCGCTAAGGGATGGACCAGCTTACATTGTTT
>JAICPX010000698.1 GCA_025929635.1 Chitinophagaceae bacterium | reverse complement strand
GGCACAGGATCATTGTTTGGAGAAGCGATGCAGGTCAGCAAGTCTGCTGAGGCAAAGGAAATCGCAAAGGTGTGGAGGGTGAACGACTGGAATTCTTTTCGCGTGCGAATGGTTGGAGAAATCCCCACAATTTCTCTGTGGGTGAATGGCGTCTTTATGTGGGAGGTGACACAACCGCAAAATGATTTCGCTGCCGGTGCCGTTGCAGGGATGATCGGTTTGCAGTCGCACTGGACTGCTTTATTTCAACCCATTCGCGGCGGATTCAACATGCCAGGTGCCTGGCGTCCCGGCGGCGCTCATAGATTCAGAAACATCGGCATCAAGGAAATAAAGCGCGAGCGTTAGTTCAAAGGTGTGATCTAATCATGGTGACAAAAGTAGTAGTTGCTTCGAAAAGGCGTGACGTCTAACCTTTACGAAGCAACCTGTGCTACATTTAAAAAAGCGTTAATCTGTTCTATTAGTGACGATAAACATACGAGGTGCGCTCGCGACTCGTCCGTTAGCTGAGACATTAATTGAATAGTTACCCTCTGCTAAGTTCATTGGTACGCGAACACTTAGCATACCTTCTCTAACGTAAAGAATCTCGGCATCTGTTGAGTCGAATGTAACGTAGTTATCCGAAGTTGAAGCGCCAAAATTTTCTCCGAAGATGGCTACTGTGGAACCCGATGGCCCAGCATTTGGATAAATAGCATTAATTCTCACTGGAGGAATAGTTTGTGTTATAGGAGGAATGGTATCATTAGGATTGTGCCGCCCCGTTGGCCCTACGGGCTTGTCTTCGCAGGCGGTCATTAAAAATGCAATGAGAGTTAGAACGAGGGCTAGTTGCTTTTGCATATTGTAGTAAATTAAAAGATTCGAGATTTGGTTTAGCGTAGTTACGCCGTTATCAATTTTTTTAAAGAAAAAGGCCGCGGCTTTTTCCTGGCCGTTATTGCGAATTAATTCATGTCCCTTGATATCTTGATGTTTTGATTCGGGACCATCGAGTGTTTTTAATAGCGTTTCCATAATTGTTTTGTTTTAGTTAGTTTATTGTGTACTTTTTTTTAATTAATTCGGGCATTGATTTAAACGTTGATAACAACGACGCAACTGTTATACTATCTGCCATTGGAGGACAAGTGTATCACAAGACTTCTGTATTCTTACTCAAGTTCTTCTTGAGTCTAGCCAATACCACTAATGGGTTTTGGACTTTTCCGATTGAAATTTTTAGAAAATCTGTATAGTTCTTTTGGAAGCGCCTTTCAAAATGAATGGCACTTTTGCCACTGGGATCATCAAAATCGTGGCCTATGGAACTTGCCGTGGACGTATTATCGTAATGTTTTTTGTAGAACTCGAAATAACGGGCAGCATGTGGCACTTGATATTTTATATGACCCATTTCATGTGCTAAGACCAAAAGAGCTCTTGGAACAATCCAGATCTTGACAGAAACCGTGAACTCGCCATATTCCGATTGATAGGTATCTATATCATAGTCTGACTGATCCATATAGGTGGTTCCCTCG
>JAICPX010000526.1 GCA_025929635.1 Chitinophagaceae bacterium | reverse complement strand
AATCTTTAAAATTAAAGCCGGGTCAAACAAATATTTCCATTGATTTTACAGTCATTGATTTTTCAAATGCAGATAAGGCCAAATTTGCATACCAGTTAGCAGGCGCAGATCATGATTGGAAATATGCAGATGCCAGTCGCTCGGCACAATACGCCGTGCTTACGCCGGGCACATACGCGTTCAGAATTAAAGTCGCTGATGAAAACGGTAATTGGAGTGAACCATATGACTCATTCACGTTCACGATCGTCCCACATTTCTGGCAAACTACTTCGTTCAAAATCTCAGCAGCGCTGTTATTGGTCACTTTTTTTTGGCTGCTGGTAATGCGAAGAATAAAAAACATTCGTCATGAAGCTGAGTTAAAACAAAAAATTGCCGAAACGGAAATGATGGCCTTGCGTGCACAAATGAACCCTCATTTTATTTTTAATTGTATCAATAGTATAGACGCCATGATACAAAGCAATGATAAATACCGTGCAACGCTTTACCTGAACAAATTTGCCAAGCTGATTCGCAACATACTTGACAGCTCGAAGCAAAATCTGGTGCCGCTATCAAAAGATCTTGAAACACTGCAGCTGTATGTCGATCTTGAACTCTTTCGTAATGAAAACAAATTTAAAGCAGAGATCAATACCGACCCGCAAGTGTTGCAGGATGATTACCAGGTACCTCCGCTCATTATCCAACCTTATGTTGAAAATGCAATCTTACATGGACTTCGGCAACGCGATGATAGTAACGGCACGTTAACAGTGAATATTCAAAAACAAAATGGGACATTAATCTATGAAATAACTGACAATGGCGTGGGAAGGAATAAGAACCATGTTTCTTCTCCGGAGTTGAAAAAAACAAACCGTTATGGGATGCAGATAAGCGAAGACCGTGTACGGATCTTTAACAAGGAGGAAAAACCTTCGGTTCATATTACTGATTTGCATGATCATGAACGACCGGCCGGAACCAGGGTAACCGTTCGATTAAAAATTCAATAATGCAAACGGCAATAATCATAGATGATGAGTTGAAGGGGAGAATTGCATTAAAGCAAAAATTGCTGGATCATTGTCCTGGTATCAGATTGATCGGTGAAGCCGATTCGGGCAAAACGGGTATTGCGTTAATTGAGAGCATTTGCCCGGATATTGTTTTCCTTGATATTGAAATGCCGGGAATGGATGGCTTTGAGATGCTAAAAAAAATTTCGGATAAGAAATTTCATATCATTTTCACGACTGCCTATGATCATTATGCCATTAAAGCGATAAAGTTTGCCGCATTTGATTACCTGCTAAAGCCTGTTGATATCGAAGAATTAAAAGAAGCAATTGAGCGGATCACTACTAACATATTGCAGAATCATACGATCAAAAAGCTTGAGGTGCTGGAACAGCATCTCTTTGCAAATTCTGCGCGGAATAAAATCGCTATTCCTACTATCGATGGTTTGCTATTCTTTAATATCAGTGATATTGTCTATCTCGAGGCGCATAGCAATTATACGGAGATACATTTTATGAATAACCAAAAATTAACTGCTAGTCGAACATTGAAAGAGTTTGAAGAAATGCTCCCATCTGACAAATTCTTCCGCCCTCATCATTCATACATCATCAACCTCGACTATATAAAACGCTATATCCGCGGCGACGGCGGTCAAATAGAACTGCAAAATGGATCTGTCGTAAGTGTAAGTCGAAGCAAAAAAGATGAGTTCCTGAAAGCAATTGGATATTGAAAAATAAATTACAAGAACCGAATCTCAAACTCCAGGAAAGAATTAAAAATCCAATTATGAAGATTTCTACCTGCGGCTATTTATTACGATGTTAAAAACTAACTGTTGCTAAATTTTGATTTGAACTTAATTTGAAATTTGTTTTTTGTTATTTGGTTCTTGTTTCATGACCTTTGCCGCTATGGAAAAATTTTTGAAAGATCTATTTTCAAACCAGTCATACGATGATAAAAACTTCTTTTTAATAGCCGGCCCCTGTGTTGTCGAAAGCGAAGAATTGGTTATGGAAGTTGCTGATAAAGTTTATTCGAAATGTAAGGATCTTGGGATACCTTTTATCTTCAAAGCGTCATATAGAAAAGCAAATCGTACCAGCAGTTCATCATTCACAGGTATTGGCGATGATCTTGCCCTGGGAATGATCAATCATGTTAAGAAGAAACTGTTACTTCCTGCTACAACGGATATTCACGCAAAAGAAGAAGCCGTCCTGGCCGCTCAACATGTCGATGTTTTACAAATCCCTGCATTTCTGTGTCGCCAGACTGATCTGTTGGAAGCAGCGGCAAAGACAGGGAAGATCGTGAATGTAAAGAAAGGTCAATTTGTGAGCGGTGACGCCATGAAGTTTGCCGTGGATAAAATCAGGGGCCCGAAGTCAGATCCCGGTAGCAATCGGGACGGAGGTCAGATTAAGTACCCGGGCAATGAGAAAGTGATCTTAACCGAAAGAGGCACAACTTTCGGCTACCAGGATCTTATTGTTGATTACAGGAACATCCCGATCATGCGTTCCCATGGTGTACCCGTTGTAATGGATTGTACACACAGCCTCCAGCGGCCAAATCAGGCCGCAGGTATCACCGGTGGCAACCCCGAAATGATAGAAACTATTGCCAAAGCAGCAATTGCAACCGGCGCTGACGGACTGTTTATTGAAACGCATCCCAATCCTGCTATTGCAAAAAGCGATGGCGCTAATATGCTCAAACTGGATCTGCTTGCGCCGCTGCTGGAAAAACTGATTAAAATAAGGAAAGCAATCTTAGAAGAATAAAAAGCCACCCGCCGCGGCGGATGGCTAATTTATTTTCATAGACCAATATTATTGATGACGAAGGAAGGTGGTATCTATCCTTGTCGTTGTATTGAACATTACAGAAATGCCTGTTCTTAAAGAATCAAGATAATTTATATCCGATGGACGATAAAACAGATCGTAATTTCCTGCAGGCAATCCTTTAATTATATAACCGCCATTGGTCCCGGTAAATGTTGTAGCAATGGTATCAACTCCCTGGACCGCATACACAGCAGTTTGAAAATCGTTGGGCATCACAACTCCTTTTACACTTCCACCAACGGCATTTAATATGGCCCTGATCGTTGGTTTCAATATATACTTACCATTCCCGGTCTT
>JAICPX010000641.1 GCA_025929635.1 Chitinophagaceae bacterium | reverse complement strand
TCAAACAAAGAAAATAAAATTGAAAGCTTTTGGTGCAGCAGCGCTAGGGCTTGTTTATAATTCGCTAAGTTGGGCATTAATGATTAGTCTCTATTTTACTCAAGTAACTTTCGAACCTGCCGGAAATCCATCGACTGAGGTTTACAGTACTTTTTCTAAACCATGGATCCTGCCTTTTGCAATTATCTGTAGCATTTGGATCAATGATACTATGGCATATATAGTTGGGTCAATTATTGGGAGAACTCCATTATCTGCTATTTCTCCAAAAAAGACATGGGAGGGAACAATCGGCGGAATAATACTTAGTACGTTAATCTCAGGACTTATTTTTTCAAATGTTTCTGGCGATGAGATCATCATAGAAATGTTTGGTTTTAGTAACTATAACTGGTATATAATTGCTTTAGTTGCATCAATCTTTGGCACTTTTGGGGATCTTCTTGAATCTAAAATCAAACGGATGGCGGGTGTAAAAGATAGTGGCAACATCATGCCCGGTCATGGAGGATTTCTGGATCGATTCGATTCGATGCTATTAGCAATACCTGCAGTTTGGATATACTTGTTCTTAAGATGAACAGATCATCTTGACCAGGCTATCGCTCAGCACTCACCACTCACCATTTCGCTATATTTGCCCCATGACAATTCATAAGGAAGGTTACAGTAGTATTGCGTGGGCAACTATTTTATTTGGTGTCATCAATATTCTTTCATTTTATTTTATAAGTTATTCCTCGCCGGCCCTTAGTTGGATCATCTTTATTGGCACATTGGCCTTACTATTATTTCTTATTTCTTTTTTCCGTATTCCAAAAAGACAATTGTCATCCGGTGATGATGCCATTATTGCCCCTGCGGATGGTAAAGTAGTTACAATTGAGGAAGTAGAAGCTGATGAATACTTCGCTGACAGGCGAATCCAGGTCTCAATTTTTATGAGCCCGTTGAATGTCCATGTAAATCGTAATCCCGTTAGCGGTGATATCACCTATAGCGAATACCATAAAGGAAAATATCTTGTGGCCTGGCATCCAAAATCATCTACAGAAAATGAAAGACACACCGTTGTTTACAAAACAAAAGGAAAAGAATTGCTGATCAAACAGATTGCCGGGGCATTGGCAAAGCGCATTGTAAATTATTTAGAAGCAGGTCAACAGGTAAAACAAGGTGAGGAGATGGGTTTTATCAAGTTTGGTTCAAGGGTTGACGTCCTGCTACCATTACAGGCGAAAGTACAGGTGAAAATAGGAGAGAATGTGAAAGGCGGGGTAACCGTGATCGCCACCTGGTAATTTACACATCAAAAAATTTCTTCCAGCTCCTTTAAGGAAGTTACCGTGTATGTTGGTATAATCTCAGTCGCGATATTTTGATGATTGATGAATACCTGGTCAATTCCTGCTCCCATGGCTCCAATAATATCTACTTCAAGACTATCGCCAAGCATTATACTTTCAGCTGGCTTTGCCCCTGTTCTTTCAAACGCGAATTCAAAGATCTCCCGGTTTGGTTTTAAGCTGCTGCTTGCTTCGGAAGTGATCACTTCTTTAAAATACTTGTCAAGCCCGGAGTATTTCAATTTACTGTGCTGAGTTTTTTCAAACCCATTAGTGATCAAATGAAGCTGGTAATTCCTGTTTGTCAGGTATTGCAGGATCTCCAGTGCATAAGGGAAAAGAATGGTTCTCGTGGGCAAAGAATCAAGGAACCGGACACTCAGGTCTCTTGCAAGCAGCTCATCGGCTATTTTAAAATCAAGCAGCGACAACCACATTCTCTTTACTCTTAATTCTTCCTGTTTTATAAAACCATTCCTGTAGCGTTCCCAAAGTTTCTCATTATGTGCCAGATAATTCTTGTGAAACAGGTCAAAATCATTGACTCCTTTCTGTTCCAGTCGGAGCTGGTGATAAAGTTCGAGCAATGTGATTCTTGCATTTTCTTCAAAATCCCAGAGCGTGTGGTCGAGATCGAAAAATAAGT
>JAICPX010000422.1 GCA_025929635.1 Chitinophagaceae bacterium | reverse complement strand
TTGATCACAGGTTTACCATCCTTCATTATCGCTTCTGCAACCTGTGCTACATAACTTGCGTGTGAAAAGTAAACGCTGAAGCCCTGGGATACATCTTTCTTTTTTCCCCAGCCGGATCTTTCCGCAGCGGTTTTAATTACTGTTTCCATCCTGTCAATATTATAATTGATATTGCCAACAGGTTTTGTTTTTGCTTTCTGCAAAAGATCGAGCCTGAATTGAACAGGATCCTTGCCTGCCGCAAGCGCCACTTCATCAATAAAACTTTGTTCTGCATAGGCAAGAAAATTTGTGATCGGTGCACGCCATGCGCCGATCGTGATCGGTGATTGATGAGTAATAGAATCGATCAATAGATTGTCAACCGCGCCGGAAGGAAAATTATTTTCTCTTACTGAATTGCCGGCATTGATCGCTGCGCCCCGTAATTTATACCCGGTCATATTTCCCGCTGCATCTAAAGCAGCTTCAAAACGATAACGAACCGCAGGTCTATAGCTTCCGCCACCCATATCATCTTCCCTCGACCAAATAAGCTTTACCGGTTTTTTGATCAGGCTTGATAATTCGGCAGCTTCAGTTACATAGTCAGTTTGTAACCTTCTTCCAAACCCACCACCTAATCTGGTTATGGTTACTGTTATTTTGTCTTCAGGAATATTTAAGAGTTTTGATACCTGTGTACGTGCACTTCCCGGAGTTTGCGTGGCCCCAATTAATTCAACCCCATCTTCACGCACATCAGCAAAGAAGTTCAATGGCTCCATCGGGTTATGCGGAAGGAAAGGACATTGATACTCGCTTGTTATAACTTTTGCAGCATTCCTAAATGCTGTTTCGACATCGCCATCTTTTCTCTTTACCTGTGTTTTATCACTACTCAGCAATGAAATAAACAACTGGTTATGATCAGTTGTGCTTTCAATGTTCCCGTCTTTTTCATAATCTACTTTCAAAACTTTTCTTGCCTTCATTACCTCCCATGTTGATCTACCAACAACGGCCACTTTATTTTTAAAAGTAATTACATCGATAATACCCGGCAATGCTTTGGCTGCTGTATCATCCACAGATTTGATCTTTGTTCCAAATGCAGGTGGTCGCTGGATCATGGCATGCACCATCCCTTCACGATAAAAATCCAGCCCAAATATTCCTTTACCGGTAATGATATTCTTATTCTCTACGTTTTTGACTGATGTACCGATCAGTTTAAAATCTTTCCTGTTCTTTAAAGTTACGTCAGCTGGTACAGCGATTTTCGCCGCTTCTTCGGCCAATTCGCCGTAGCTTAATTTATTGCCCGTTTTTGTATGAATGACAAAACTGTTTGCTGTTGTACATTCAGTTACATCAACATTCCATTTTTTTGCAGCGGCAGCAATTAATAAATGCCTCGCGGTCGCACCCGCTGTTCTTAATCTCTTCCATGAATGTGGTATAGCACCGCTGCCTCCCGTTAATTGCCTGTCGAATCTTTTATCCAGGGGCGCCTGCAGCACTTTTACTTTATTCCAATCTGCGTCCAGTTCTTCGGCAACGATCATCGGGAAGGAGGTCATCACATTTTGTCCAAGTTCCGGATTGGGAGAAAGTATTGTAATGGTTCCGTCAGTAGCGATCGATAAATAACTATTGAAGTTCAGATCAGCAAATGCGCCTGGTTTTACGACTACGGGTGCGGCCTCATTGCCAAACAAACCAAACCCCAATACAAGACCACCACCGGTCAAAGAAGTTATTTTAATAAAATCTCTTCTGTTTGTTTTATTCAGAGCTGGCATAAGTTAGATTTTTTTACTGGCTGAAATAATGGCTTCACGAATACGATGATAGGCGCCGCAACGGCAAATATTGCCATGCATGGCGTCATCAATTTGTTGTTGTGTTGGCTTTGGGGTTCGTTTCAATAATGCGGCCGCGGTCATGATCTGTCCTGCCTGGCAATAACCGCATTGAGGAACATCCAGCTCATCCCATGCGACCTGCACGGGGTGATCGCCATTTTTTGATAGCCCTTCGATCGTCGTAACTTTTGCTGTCTTGATTGCCGAAACAGGAAATGTGCAGGATCTTACAGGGTTTCCATCGATATGAACTGTACAGGCACCGCACTGGGCAATGCCGCATCCATATTTGGCTCCTAATAATCCAAGGTGATCCCGTAATACCCACAATAGAGGAGTATCGGCGGCAACATCGGCCTTATGTTCCTTGCCATTGATCTGAAGTGTGAAAACAGGCATGAGTATGGTTTTTGTGGTTTGAAGTTACGAAAAACCCAACAGGGCAAAAGCCAAACTGGATAAAAGGCAGGACAAATGACCGGTCCCACCTTAACTCTCTCAGGCACCAGGTTAAATTCACATGTACCGGTGAAGTTTTCAAAATGATACCACGGTTACCCGACGACATCTTCAATCCGCGGGTTTTCTGTACTGATCTCAACAACTTTTTTTGGTGCAAAAGGTCGGTAGAGCCTTTATGCATCACACGCCCAACATAAATGGTTTAAAAAATGTTGTCCCTGGCAAAGTGAAATCTAATGGTCGAAGTATATCGATGTCAGCCGATCACATTTTTTTACCTCAGCACTATTGGAAATGTACACCTTATTCTCATATGATATGGATCCAATTCTTTTCAAATTGTAATAAACGCCATCAGGCCTGGTTAAAATTAAATAGAATTACCCGCACGGAAATATTTGACTATCTATGATTGAAGAAAGAGTGTTCATATAGAATAATTGATCTTGCGAGTTCAGTGTTATACCAAACTAAAGCGCAATTTGAGAATTAAATTCCCCATAGAATAAATGAAGATGGACAAATGATGTTTGTTCAATTTTTTTTCCACAAACATTAACTTTTTACTCCCTTTGAATCAGTGTGAATGACACAAAGATGTTATGGCATAATTCTTTATAAGAAAAACGTTAAATGGAAATCTATGACTCCACCTTCGTTAAAAAGGTCAGATCTTTTATGCTTTTCACATCTGCGTTGGAATTTTGTGTATCAACGGCCGCAGCATTTGATGAGCCGGTTTGCCCGGGAACGCAGGGTGTTTTACTTTGAAGAACCAGTTTACGATGCTCCTTCACAATACAATGAAATATTTGATGATCCTGCAACGGGGGTCTGTGTTGTAACGCCTCACATCACAAGCGATACAAAAAACAGTATTGAACCGTTACGTCACTTGCTTCAAATTTTTATGGCATCTATGAATATTGAAGATCATGTTGCCTGGTATTATACTCCCTTGTCATTACAGTTTAGCGATCACTTGAAGCCTGAACTTGTTGTTTATGATTGCATGGATGAGCTTTCCTTGTTCAAATTTGCTCCGCCGGCGTTGAAAGACTGGGAGCAAAAACTTTTCAATAAAGCTGACCTGGTTTTTACCGGTGGCATGCATTTGTATGAAGCAAAGAAGAAATTTCATAATAACATTCATGGAGTACCAAGCGGTATCGATGTAAACCACTTTATACAGGCAAGACAATTGGTACAAGATCCTCCGGACCAGGTCACGATTCCTCATCCGCGGATAGGCTTTTACGGAGTGGTTGATGAAAGATTCAATATTGAATTATTAATATCAGTAGCAGACCAAAAAAAGGCCTGGCATTTTATCGTTATCGGTCCAACTGCTAAGATCGATCCTGCAACTCTTCCGAAAGCACCCAATATTCATTTTATTGGAATGAGAGACTATAAGGAGCTGCCGGCTTATCTCGCCGGTTGGGATGTTGCCATGATGCCATTTGAATTGAATGAAGCCACGAAATTTATAAGTCCCACGAAAACTCCTGAATTCCTTGCGGCAGGCAAGCCGGTTGTCTCCACTTCCATACATGATGTTGTTCATCCCTATGGTGATAAAAAATTGGTAAGCATTGCCGATACGCCGGCAGAATTCATTGCGGCCATTGAACAATACTTGTCGACCGAAAGAAGTAAGAACTGGATAAAGGATGTAGATGATCTTTTAAAAACGATGTCATGGAATGATATATGGGTCAGAATGAATGACCTTATGAATAAAACTGTTAACCTTAAAACACTAAAACATGAAAATAAATCACAGACCTATGTTTGACTATGTGGTTGTGGGGGCAGGTTTTGCCGGCGCTGTTATTGCCGAGCGCCTGGCAAGCCAGGGTGATAAGAAGATCTTAATTATTGATAAAAGAAATCATATTGGTGGTAACACTTTCGATTATTAT
>JAICPX010000677.1 GCA_025929635.1 Chitinophagaceae bacterium | reverse complement strand
TGGTAAATGAGAGACCTCGGCAACTTCTCCGTTTTGCCATTCAAAGAATACCAGGCCGAATCTTTCAGCAGAACAGCTTCGAATATGTCGGGATTGTAACTAAAAACCTGCTTAAAATACATGTAGCCGTCAGCCGTAGAATTCACCTGGGTGGTATATTTTCCCAGCGGAGACAAACAATCAGCTGTTGAAATAAGATTTTTAAAATTCTTTCTTACAGAATCTGGCGCAATCACATTCATAGAAGCTCCAATGATACTTGCCGGGGCATCCTTTTTATTTATAAGAGCCTTTTCGGTATCCTCATTCGTTTTATCCGGGTTGTTACAACTCAAAAAGCCCCATAGAATAAATAATAAGAAATATTGGTATTGACGATATTTTCTGATCGATCTCATTATTCAAATTACTTGTTTTTTATTCATAGTTCCAAAGCCGGCTCCATGGAAGGTGCATTTTTATGTTCAGATGAGTGTTCCTGGCCGCAAGCCAGAACATTTTAATGCCGGACATTTAAAATTGCAGACCTGTCTAAAAAACTGATCCCGCCAGGTCGATATTGCACGGGCGAAACGACCAGTAAGAAACCCATAATACAAGCCGGGAGGAATCGAATACAACTTGTGAACAAATTTTCTTCCCCATTCATAAAAAAAAATTTACCCGGCACAAAAACTGTTGTAACTTTTCCAAAACAAATAAACGGCTATGAAGAAAATCATCGTTTCCCTTATTCTGGCCTCCGGTGTGACGGCAATTGCATTCGCGGCTCTTGATTCATCTACTTCAACGAACAAGAAAATGAAGACAGAAAAGAAGACCGAAACAAAAAAGAAAAAAGAGTGCAAACGTACATGCATATTCAGTATCTGATTCACCGGTAAAAAGCCTTCTGTCAGGCAGGAGGCTTTTTTATTTTACCCCCTTTCTTAGCTGGTGTTTTCAGAAGTATTTGAAAGTTTAAAATCTTTTTAAGACGGTTTACGAATGAATGTTTGACCTGCCTCACCCCGGGCATGGGTTGGATCATTCAGGAAATTGCCTGTTTCTCAGCCTCTTAATTTCTAAAGTTCACCTGTCGTTTTCCTTCTCCAATTAATTTTTTGTCAAAAAAAATTTTTGCCGGTAATGACTTGGCAGGGTCAACACAAAACCACTAAATTTGGCTTGCTGACCCTGTTGAAAATTTAACCCATCGGTTCAATTTTACCTGTTAAATTCTTACTTACTAGACCCCATTCCAGCTTGTTTATTGAAAAAACAGAGGAATAATTTATTTATCAAAAAGGAGCGATGCTATGTATACTTATGAATTGCTGGAGACAGGTTGTTATTACCTGATCAAGGAAAAAGAAGATTCAATGATCACATTGATCAGGGTTGCCATGGAATCTGACCATTGTTTGTTTATCGTGAAATACGAGGATCCAACGGATACAGAGTGGAAAATGAAAAAAGATATGTTGTTTGATATTATAGAATGTTTGAGCGATAATGCTGTGAAAGAATGGGAACTCTATTATAAGAGCAGTGAAGATGCTTACACCGAAGAAGATGATGATGATTGACAGTTCCCTTATAACTTCCATTCATACAATTTTTATTGAGTGGTAATTGAAATGACTTATTTTGTCGCTT
>JAICPX010000400.1 GCA_025929635.1 Chitinophagaceae bacterium | reverse complement strand
TGCTGCTGGAAATTATCAGAATACACCTGTGTTACGTTTACAGGTTCTGATATATATACACTCAGCATGTTATAGCGAATTGGATAATTCGTTAGGGTTTCGGTTTTGTTTCCTTTGAAAACAGTATAGGCGTTCCCTGTCGCTTTTGTTTTCTTATCAATCTTTACTTTTCCATTCAGCTTCCGGTAAATTGATGACCATGTCATGATCCCATTATCATAGATCACTTCCTCTTTTGCTTTTGCCTTAAAGTTGAATATAAAACGGGTGTTCACTTCTGATTCCATGATAAGTACTGTCCTGTTACCGGTGATACCCTGTGTGAAGTGAATTGTACCAATTTCATCTCCATTTCTTTTGATCGTATATTCAAATTTTTTTTGCTGAGCCTGGGTGCTGATCGCGATGCTTAGCAGAACTATCAGCGATAATTTGATTGATTTCATACAGTGTCTATTAAATTTTTGGATAAGACTACCCCGTTCCCGGCAATTGCTGAGTTTGCGGGATAGTTGTTATTGTGTTTGTTAATGAGTTGGATCCTTCTTAGATACTACAGGATGTTATAACCAAAACTTATATAGTACATTCCTCCTATATAGGGGTTAGCAAAACCTGTTCGGTAGTAATTATTGGTGATATTGGTTCCGCCAATTTTGATCATTGATTTTATTTTTGGCAGCTTATAATTTACTTGTGCATCCAATGTTGTATAAGCAGGGACCGTTCCATCAGCAAGACCACCGCCTTCCCAGAAGAATTCATCCTGCCATCTGAGGTTTACACTAAATCCAAATTTGTCTTCTTTACCAAATCCCCTGTTACCAATTCCTGCATTGATCCTGTATTTTGGTGTATTAAATCCTGCCATAAATCCGGAGGGCACATTGGTAAGATTATCAGTGTAGACATTTAAAGAAGAGAAAAAGTTACTTGCCATGTCGTAATCAAACCCGATACCAGCACCCCACGCTTTCACTTCTGTCTCGCTATTGGTTACAACTGAATAGAGCGTGTTATTGTTAGTAGGTTGTATCAATAAAATACGGCCGGTGAAGTCTGTGTATTTACCAAAGTAAGCATACATATCAAGCAATAGTTTCTTATGGAAGCTGCCTTTATATCCTATTTCAAAGGAACTCATACTTTCTGGTTTCAGTTTTTTGAAAACATATGGAGATGGTGTGGGCGGAGTGTACACGAATGTTGGATACACCTTTTCATTCATATAATGGTTTACCCAGGGTAGCCCGCCCAGAAGCGTAACATTGCCAAGATTCAATCGTATCCATTGGTGCTGCGTGGTAGGAAACTTATAGGCAGTTTGATAAGATAAACGGATATTGTTGTTCTTTGCTACATTCACCAGTGCGGTAACCCTTGGTGTGAACTTTCCATCAAAGTTCTCATTCTTATCAAAACGGCCGGCTACAGTCAATGTGAGTCTTTCCTGAAATAACTTTTTTGCAGCCTGTGCATAGGCACCCCATTCACTTATTTTAATAGGTCCGCCGGGCTCATAAAACAAAGTGTTTTCCGAATTGAGTATGTATTTTTTTATGTTGCCGCCAACAATGACCTCGGCAAATTTTATTCTATCTGAAAAATTATATTGGCCTTCGCCCATCCACATTTGTGAAGTTTCCTTAAAAAGCCCACCACTGGGAATAGGAGTTTTTCTTACTGCATCAAAAAACTGGTTGAATTGGGAACTGCCTTCTACCGGTCTGCCCTGGTCAGCGAAGCCGCGGCTGGCTGCATGCAATTGTGGGGCAGCTGCAATTACTGCTGCTTGTGCCTGTGCCTGTGTGCCACCGCCCCCAATTACAAAATCGTATACTTGTTTTGCGCCGGCATTGAAAGCACCTGCATATTGAGGATACCAACTCCCGGGTATATTCGCGGGGTTGAAACTTCTTTTCCACGCTTCATTTAAAAATTGAGCAGTTATGCCGGCACTATATGCTTCACCGGCATCTTCCTGCGTGGTATATCCGCGAAGGAACCAGTTCTTATGACGTAGTTCGATTTTATACTGGCCAATTTTTATATCCTTAAATGCATAACGGCCATTACCTGAAAAAACTGTATTACCGGTTCCCCAATGACCCGCGATAATTCCTTCAAGGTCTTTTGTGAACTTATAATGTAACGCGCCGTTAAGTTTGATGTTTTTTGTTTCAGGGTCAACAAGGTCGGCTTCATTATAACCCGTTCTTGAGACCGGCAGTTCAGTACTTAAGAATGGCTGTGTCCATGGCTGATTTGGTAAAAATGCACGGATATCAACAGTTGTTTCATCGCCATAAACATTTACACCATCATAGTTAGGATCTGATTGTCTCGTACCCGGAATCACAAAGCCATTGCTTCCTACTCTCTTATAATTTGTAGTATCGTTTGCCAGCCAGTCAATACCACGTAAATATTGAAAACCCACTTTGAATGCAAACTTGTCATTGAAGTTTTTTGCATAGCGCAACGAATAATCATAAAATCCACCGATCTTGTCCCTTTGTTCTTTGCCTACGTTGGTAATTCCATTTTTAATTTGAATGGAAAGACCAGGATATTTGAATGGACTTTTACTGTTTAAAATAATTGTTCCATTCACACCGCCCGGTCCGAACAAGGCTGAAGATGCTCCGGGCAAAATCTCGATACTTTCAATATCAAGATCAGTGAGACCAATAAAATTACCGACAGCAAAATTCAGTGCAGGGGCCTGGTTATCCATTCCATCCATGAATTGATTTACTCTTGAGCTACCACTACCATTAAATCCTCTTGTGCTGAATGTTTTGTATGTCATGCTCGATATAGTAACATCAAGCCCTTTTTTTGGCAGTATGCTTGAGTAGGGGTCAGTTGGTGAATTGCCAAAGTCTCTTACTACTTCAATGGAATAAGGCCGATTGAGGAGCCTGCCTCTTAGCCTTGAATCACCGGTTCCTTCAACAATAACTCCTTCGAGAGTTTTTGAAACTTCTGTCATAATAACGGTTACTTCATTTGCATTGGTTACCGGTACTTCTTTTTCATCGTACTCGACCGAGGTAATGATGAGCACTACGGGCAGTGATGAAACTTTTAAACTGAATTTTCCCTGGGCGTCAGTTGTGGTTCCATCTTTGCCACTTTTTACTCTCACGGATACTCCATGCAATGGTTCATTTTTGTCATTGGTTACTCTTCCGGTTACCGTGCTTTGGTTTTGGGAATAAATAATCATCCCAATCAGGCTAAAGATTGTTATCAGGATAATTTTTTTCATGATCGGTGGTTTTTGGTTATATAATTTAATGTATTTAGAGATCTGTTTTGTTTTTCTTTTTGAATTTGCTTTATGAATGACTATACATTCAATTCTGGCAAACATTCATCATAAAAAAGTAGGGATCGATCGAAGTATCATATTCTGCCGTCACGGGGTTGGGGCCTATATTGATGTACAGGAAATTCTTGCCGGTTAATACATGCCACAGGAAGCTTTCGCATTTAGGATATAAGCTACCGAGAATCTCCGGGAACATTTCAAAAACGATCCCATTCCAGCAGGCTTTTTCCAACTCTTCAATGTCGGAAAACTCTTTACCAGGGCAGGTCATTTCATTATCTGCAAGCTTTTTGCCCGCCAACTCTGTTTCGGTGAAGAGCAGTATTTCGTGGTGGATACTTATCTGTTTCATATCTTTTATTTTTTCATAATGCCAAGCTACTACCACAAACAGGCCATTTATAATTGAATTTTGCATTAGCATTGTCCCGATTTGCAGTTTTTGCAACGGTTCCTTTGATTTTCTTAACAGTTGTTTGATTTGAGCGTCTGAGTTGTGTTTTATGCTAACTGTTGCAGATTTTGCAACTTAAACCGGGCAAAACCTGTGTTTTAAATCGAAAATGACTTAACTTAAAACCAAAGAGTTGCGCTGTCCCACCAGCAAGACCAACTGCGAACCGATAATGCCAAACTACCAATCACAGGAATTTTTGTTCCATAGAATAAAGGAACTTTTGCCACCTCATGCATCTTTGGTGGATACAGTAGCTAATATATTACATGTAAGCAGCGACAGCGCATACCGCCGTATACGGGGCGAGACACCGCTTGTGTTGGACGAAGCAAGAGAGCTTTGTGCCCATTTTAAACTATCGCTTGACCAGATATTGAATGTACAGGGCGGAGCGGTCATGTTTCAGAATGTAAGGATCAGCACGAAAAACTATAGTTACACCAAGTACCTGACCGATATTATCAAACAGGTGGAGTATGCAACGAGTTTTATCCATAAAGAAATCATTTACCTGACCAAGGACATGGCGTTGTTTCATAATTTTTATTTTCATCCGCTTATTGCATTCAGATACTTTTTCTGGATGAAGTCGATTGTACATCATCCCGATTTTACAAATAAAGAATTTGAGTTTACTTATTTGACGGATGATATTGAGAGTTTAAGCCGTGAGCTGGCTGCGGTATATTGTAAAG
>JAICPX010000041.1 GCA_025929635.1 Chitinophagaceae bacterium | reverse complement strand
TGAAAATCCAATTGATCGTCGAGGTATACATTCTCAGAGTTATACAAAACATTTGCACCGGTACGGAGAATTGTAGCATAGGTATTTGCCGATTGGTT
This sequence comes from Chitinophagaceae bacterium, assembly GCA_025929635.1. Classification (GTDB taxonomy): domain Bacteria; phylum Bacteroidota; class Bacteroidia; order Chitinophagales; family Chitinophagaceae; genus VBAS01. Next base: position 17,336 of record JAICPX010000041.1, on the reverse strand, counting down.
AAAACCAAATTTTTGTGTTCCACTGATAAAGGAAAGCTGCGGAGTGACCCTGAAATGATCCTTGTAAGAAAAGACTCCCAGCCAGTAAAAGTCATGTCGTAAAGAAGTAATCAGCGAGAAATCCGCGATGGTTTCTGTTGAATTAATTCTCGTAATACCGTTCCGCCGCAAACGAAGATCAAGGATCTGCTCCTCTCTTTCCATATAATCAGTACGGCTTCCCCAGCCATAACTTAATGCGATCGTTGGCTTGATCCACCACTTGCGATAAGTAAAGTAACCATAGATCTCATTTTGCAAAGGCGTGGTATAAAACGGCAATGAGTCTTTTGTAAAGAATCTTGTATAGGTTATGCCGGTTGCCAGGTCCTTATTCTCCAAATAGTCATAACCGGGACTGACAGCAACCTGGTAAAGATTTAATTTATTATCGTCGCGAATGATATTACCCGTTCCCGTCAGGCTTAAGCCATCTTTATGATAAAAACCAATCGTAGGTGTATAGGTCAAACTCTTTCTCGCCTCTATAGTTTCCGTTGATTTACTTGTATAATTATAAAAGCCCCGGCCAACGGCCACGCTTCCTAATATGTAGCTATGGGGAGATAAGATCGAGTCAAGAAATGATTCCATATCCTGCAACAAAAGGTCATAATCAAGTGTTGAATCGATCGGCCAATCATCATATTTATCCTTTTTCTTTTTTGTACTATCGGATGAAACCTGGCAAAAAGCGGCCATGCTCCAAAAAAGCAGCGGGAGTATAGTGACGATCCTTTTCGACATGGTGCAGTGGCGACGGATAGTTTTTATTTGGCCAAATAATTTCAAAACCTGTGACTTATAAATGGTTAGATAGTTTAATGTTCAATCTTTACAGACCTGAAAACGTAAACCAGGGCTGCTTTATTTAATTTATTTACGGGAAATCTCATCAAATCAGCTCAATAACTGTGATTTCGGGTAAAATTCCTACCCGGCCGGGATAGCCAATGAATCCGAAGCCCCGGTTAATGTATAATTGCTGGCCTCCTGCTACATAATGTCCTGCCCACTGCTTATACATATATTGTACGGGACTCCACCTAAAACCCGGAATTTCCACCCCGAATTGAAATCCATGCGTATGTCCCGATAGCATCAGATCAATATCAGTATAGCTCTTTCTTACTTCAGCATCCCAGTGTGATGGGTCATGACTCATGAGAATCTTAAAATGCGAAGCATCAACGCCTTCATACGCTTTTTGCAAATTCCCATAACTCGTAAAGGACTTGCCACTGATATTTTGAACTCCTATCAAAGAGATCCTTTCGCCATTTTTTTCCAATTGAGTACTTTCATCCAGCATAAGGCGCCAGCCAAGATCAGCATGTACTTTTTTTAGCCGCTCAAGGTTAGCATATTTTTCTTCCCGGGAATTCCATTGAGTGTAGTCACCATAATCATGATTTCCCAGGATTGAATAAACACCCATCGGCGCTTTAACCCGGCTGAACACATCCATAAAATTATCCATCTCCGTACTCCGGTCATTCACCAGGTCACCGGTGAATAGAATTAGATCAGGTTCTTCAAGTAAGATCATATCAACGCCCTTTTGTACAGCATGTTTATCAGTAAAACTTCCGGAATGGATATCTGAAATGTGAACGATCTTTAAACCTTTGAATGAAGCCGGCAGCTTTTCAAACGCCAATTGAATACGACGAAGCTGGTAACGATACTTATTGGTAAATCCATACACAAGCGAACCAAATAAACCGCCTCCGAGGAGCATACCGGTCCAACTAAGAAATACGGAACGGGAAATTCTTTCTCCGGCCTGGTATCCCTCTCCTTCTGCCCGGGAGAAAGATAACTTGTCTGCTATCCATTGTACTCCTCGCCGAACATCATCAATAAGGAAGACGGCAGATGCCAGGACTTTCGCAAAAAACAATCCCGCTATGATCGCAAATAATGTATTTCTGAAAAACTTGTTGTCAAAATTGAAATAAGGGAGTAACACCAATACGACAATAGCAGCAGCGGAAATTGTCCAATAGGAGCTGAAAACAATAAGTCTCGTTCTTGAGCTTGAAGTTTGGGTAATTGTTCTTAACGCCTGGAAAAAATAAAAGTCAATTATGACCATAAACACAATCAAGACCCACCAGAAAACCGAGTTTCTCATAGTCGCCAAAATTAGGACAATTACAAACGGTGGAATAATCGTTCTTCAATCACAAGACCTACTTTTGCGAAACATTTAAAATTTGAAATTTGAAATTTGAGATTTGAAATTCTGGAGGAAATCCCACCGGCAGGAGTAACCAATCTCAAATCTCAAATATCAAATCTCAAATCAGCGTTTTATGAAGCTAACCTATTACGGTCACTCCTGTTTTATGGTCGAAACCTCGGGCAAAAAGTTATTGTTTGACCCGTTTATAACTTACAATGACCTGGCTAAGGATATTGATATTAATAAGATCGTTCCGGATTTTATTTTGTTGTCACATGGCCACAGCGATCATATTGCAGATTGCATAGCCATCGCGGAGAATTCGAACGCCAAAGTTGTTTGCAACTGGGAAATTCATGAGTGGCTGAATAAAAAAGGAATTCACAACACACACCCAATGAACACCGGTGGAAAATGGAATTTTGGGGCAATTACAGTCAAATGCACCGCTGCACAACATTCAAGCGGCCTGCCTGATGGCAGCTATGGTGGAAATCCGATTGGTTTTATTGTCACGGGTAGTGACGGAAGCTTTTATTACAGTGGAGACACCTCGCTTACCACTGATATGACCTTGGTTCCAAAATGGGCAAAACTAAATTTTGCTGTTCTCCCAATAGGCGACAATTTTACCATGGACGCAACGGATGCTGCAGCATGTGCTGGCATGATCGATTGTAAGAAGATCATTGGTGTGCATTATGACACTTTTGGCTATATTAAGATCGACCACGAAAAAGCAAAAAAAGCCTTTGCAGATAAAGGAGCGGAATTATTACTCATTAAAATCGGTGATACGATCACAATCTAATTAAGCATGGGAAGAATCATTGGAGTTGCCAATCAAAAAGGAGGAGTAGGAAAAACCACTACAGCGATCAACCTGGCCGCCAGCCTGGCCGTTCTTGAATTTAAAACCCTGTTGGTGGATGCTGACCCGCAGGCAAATAGCACAACCGGGGTTGGCTTTGATCTGCATAACATTACGCAAAGTCTCTACGATTGCATGGTCAATGAAGCTGCCGCAAAAGAAGTATTATTAAAAACAGAGATCCCAAATCTCGACCTCATTCCTTCGCATATCGACCTGGTGGGTGCTGAAATTGAAATGATCAATTATCCCAATCGTGAACTTGTTTTAAAAAATATTCTTGATCCTATTAAGGAGGATTATGATTTTATAATTGTCGATTGTTCACCATCTCTTGGTTTGATTACGGTAAATGCATTGACAGCATCAGACGCTGTGATCATTCCCGTACAATGTGAGTTTTTTGCATTGGAAGGATTGGGAAAACTCCTGAATACGATCAAGATCGTTCAAACAAGATTGAATACAGCTTTAGAGATCGAAGGGATCTTAATGACCATGTATGATGGTCGTCTTCGTCTTTGCAACCAGGTAGTAAGTGAGGTAAGAAAACATTTTGAAACCATTGTTTTCAATACCATTATTCATCGCAATTCAAAGATCAGTGAAGCACCAAGTGTAGGCAAACCGGTTGTTCTATATGATGCCAACAGCAAAGGCTCTATGAATTATCTCAACCTTGCAAAGGAAGTTCTTCAGAAAAATAATATGACAAAGATCAGCCAGGAAGAAAGGATACTGCAGGTGTGACCAGATGCTGGATACTGGATGCTGGATGCTAGATCCCACAATCCAGTATCGAGTATCCAGTATCCAGTATCCAGCATCCAGCATCCAGTATCCACCATCCAACCTAAAAACTCATCACAAATGGCTCAACCCAATCAAAATAAAGAGGCGCTTGGCAAAGGCATCCGCTCTTTGTTACAGAGTATTGATGCTGATCTCAAAACAGGCAGCGGACAACTGAAACCAACGGTTGTAGAATCTGCTACTGGTTCTTTTAGAATTCCCGTTGATGATATTGATATAAATCCAAAACAACCGCGTCGATATTTTGACGAACAAGGACTGAATGAGCTTGCATCTTCAATTAAAACACATGATATCATCCAGCCGGTAACGGTTTCAAAAATGCCCTCTGGCAGGTATCGCCTTGTATCGGGTGAACGCCGTTTGAGAGCATCCAAGCTTGCCGGGTTAAGAGATATTCCGGCATACGTCCGTCAAACCAACGACCAGCAATTGCTGGAACTTGCCTTGCTTGAAAATTTACAGCGGGAAGATCTCAATGCAATGGAAGTGGCGCTAAGTTTTAAAAGGATGATGGAGGAACTGGACCTTACACAGGAACAGGTAGCTGAACGAATGGGGAAAGACAGAAGTACAATTGCCAATTTTATTCGTTTGTTAAAATTACCGCCGGACATACAGGTTGCTGTTCGCATCGGCGAGATCAGCATGGGACATGCCCGTGCGCTTATCAACGTTGATTCTATTGATAAACAACTTTTCGTTTTTGACCAGATAAAAGAAAAAGGTCTTTCAGTCCGCCAAACCGAAGCACTGGTTCGTAATCTTTATAAAGAAGGCGGAGGCGTTAAAAAACCTGTAAAAAGTTCATTGCCTGAAGGGTTTCAGCGGATTGAGGATAAATTAGCATCGCATTTCAGTACCCGGGTAAAGCTACGTCACAGCAAGAACAATAGCGGCTCTCTTACATTCGAATACTATTCAATGGATGAGCTGAATAAGATACTTGGGCAATTGAATGTTTCATTGGAGTAGTAACCCCAGCCCCCTGTCCCCCGACGGGGGAACTTAGAGATGCTGAGTCATTATTAACAGATTCATTCTTTAATTTTGACTCTTAGATTTTTATGTACTTAGCGTTCGAATCACTATTGAGCTTTTCTTGCGTCGCACTCTTGTACGACATCAAGTCTATTCAACACGATGGGGCCATCGTCTTCAGTGGTAGACTGGCATCGGTCATCACAAGACTTCGACCCGTCATTGCCAGGCCTGTCATTGCGAGGCCGCCCAACCAAACCGTTTTCAAAAATAGTTCACTAAGGCCGCATCAATCCCCGCCAACCCAAAACTGACCGATGAAAACTTTTTACACAATTTTATTCTTATTCCTTATTGGCAGTGCTTACTCACAAGACCAGCCAGTTGAAAATGCAGTTGCAGTTAAAACTGATTCTCTAACTAAACCTCAGCCTGACACCACAAAAAAAGCGAGACTGTATGATCCTAAAGTCGCGGCAAGAAGATCGGCGCTTATTCCGGGCTGGGGCCAGATCTACAACAAAAAATACTGGAAGGTTCCTATTGTTTACGGTTTCCTGGGTGTTACTGGCTATATCTTTTTTGATAATATCAAAACATATAAAGAATACAGGTTTGCATACTCAGCAAGGATAAAAGCACAGTTCCCCACCCTGGACTCAACCGATTACAATCAATTAAAAGATATTTATAAAACGCTTAGCCCTGGTTCCATTCGTACTGCCAGGGACGACTTCAGACGTTATGTCGATTATTCTGCTCTCTTTTTTATTTTGTGGTGGGGATTAAATGTTGTTGACGCCACAGTCGATGCACACCTCAAAGGTTTTGATGTAAGTCCTGATCTTTCTCTTCATTTAAAAGCCGGTTACAGTGATTTTGCCGGAACGAATGGAGTGAGTCTTGTACTTACTTTTCGCTAAGATTATTGATTATTATTATTAACCTGATCCCGGTACAAATTTTATATTTCGTCATATCACGACAAATAATCAATAGTTAATAATAAATAATTTGTTCCAAATTTGCATCAAATCTTAGCAAATGAACATAGCATTAATAGGCTACGGCAAAATGGGGAAAGCGATTGAAGAAATTGCATTGCAACGTGGCCATCATATCGTGTCAAAAATTGATATTGATACAATCGATCAGTTTACAAAAGAAAATCTCAGCAAAGCAGACGTTGCTATAGAATTCACCGGTCCGCATAGCGCATACGAAAATCTAAAGAAGCTGATGCAATTTGGTACAGCTACTGTTTGCGGTTCTACTGGCTGGCTGGAAAAACTGGATGAAATACAAAATGATTGCAAACAAAAAAACGGCGCATTTATTTATGCGAGCAATTTCAGCGTTGGTGTCAATATTTTCTTTGAAATAAACAAACGACTGGCCACATTAATGAATGCCCATGATGATTACGAAGTACAGTTGACCGAAATACATCACACGGCAAAAAAAGATGCACCCAGCGGCACAGCCATTAGCCTGGCGGAACAGGTGCTTGAAAATCTCCCCCGCAAAACAAACTGGGTAAATCATATCAGCGATATTCCTGGTGAGTTAGAAATACTCAGTGAACGCATTGACCCCGCCGCCGGCACTCATAAAGTAAAATATTCTTCTGCTGTTGATGATATCGAGATCATACATACAGCACATACAAGAAAAGGATTTGCATTGGGAGCGGTGCTTGCCGCTGAGTTTCTGAAAGGGAAGAAAGGGATTTATGGGATGAAGGATGTGCTGAATTTGTAATAATATTCTGGAAAGATATTCTTTCAATACAAATTAAAGCCGAACCAGCGACCCACTAAGATGAATCTTTTTACGACCATAGTTTTATACTCAATCTTGCTGACGGGACTCATAATATGGGCACCCTGGGGTGACCATGGAGAAAACTTCAATTTTTATCACATTTACTATTTGATTGCTGCTGTTTTAATTTGGCTATTTAGTTATCGTTTTTTTGGAGGCCGATTTGTGCGACCTAAATGGAAGCAACCAGGAAAGCTAATAGCATACTTATTAATAACATTTGTGCTATTACTGACGATTGGACACTTTGCTTCAATATTTATAATTGGACACCAGGCATTAGGCGGAATTGGACACTACTATATTTGCAAGCAACATGATATTGATTTTTGGACATGTCAACCCGAAGAAAAATACCTTGAAGTAACTGAACGATGGGCAGCTGGCAATTTTAAGGATAATACTAAAACAAAAACAGATGCATAACATTCGGTTTGTCAATATGGCCGGGTGCCCTGTGCATTACCGGCAATTCAGTCCTGGCAGACCACAAAGCACTCATACCTGATGTGCATTATTAAATTTTGTAGTGATAAAAGTAAAGGGCATCATAGCTGATCACCAGGCAGGAATGACAAATTTTTATGATCTAACGACAAGACACATGCGTGTTGGCTTCGCAGTTAAATAAAAATATATTTGTAGTGCGTAAATAAAACAGACGGGTAAAATGGCTAAGAAGACTGAATCGTTGGACAATTATTTAGAAAGTCATTACATACATAGAAGTAATTGGCTCAGAGCAGCAGTTCTTGGCGCAAATGACGGAATTCTCTCAACAGCAAGCCTTGCTATAGGCGTTGCTGCTGCAAGTAATATGCGGGGGCCAATCATATTGGCAACATTAGCAGGCCTGGTAGCGGGTGCTTTATCTATGGCAGCGGGAGAATATGTTTCTGTAAGCTCTCAAACAGATGTAGAAAAAGCCGATATAGAACGGGAAAAACAAGAATTGAAGGATATGCCTGAAATAGAGCTGGAACGGTTAGCAGAAATTTATGAAAAAAGAGGCTTGCAAAAACAAACCGCTTTAATAGTAGCAAAAGAACTATCAAAACACGATGCATTAGGAGCGCATGTCAGAGACGAATTAGGAATAAATGAAATTAGTCGCGCTAAACCAATTCAAGCTGCATTTGCCTCCGGTGCGGCATTTACTGTCGGTGGAATATTACCACTTTTCGTAGCCCTGTTCCTGCCTTTAAAAAACATTGAGTTTTCTCTTTATGGCTTTGCTCTTTTCTTCTTAATTGTTTTAGGTGCAGTAGCCGCAAAGACGGGTGGTTCAAGCGTTAAAAAAGCAATAATTAGAATCACATTTTGGGGAACGGTAGCAATGGGGCTGACTGCTTTAGTAGGATACTTATTCGATGTGAATGTTGGGCAATAACCACACCCAATAGGCGGTTTGCGCAATCCCACGCCAATTGCCTAAGATTGTTTTTTTCGATATACGTAAAGAGATTGGTGTACTTACAGAAATAATGGGCGTTACAGAAGAAGGTAAAAAGGCAGTCCGGAAAATGATGGGTGACAATAACCAGGTTGAATGATGTTCATTGTCTCCAAAAAATAAGCAGTAACACCAACCAGCTAAGACTTCACCCTGGTTAATTTCATTTCCCCAAATTGATTTTTGATCAGGATCTCATTCTCGTTAACGATCTCACCAGTGCTGTCGACGGTCATGCCGTTGAAGGTTATTGAGTAAGAGATCTTATTACCGTCGATTTTGCCATTCTCCAGTTGAACTTCACCAAACTGGGCTTTCAACATGCCGGTAAGTGTTTTTCCATCCACTTTGAATGTGTAATTAAGTTCAAAACTGCCATTGGGTGTTTCCCTTGTGCCTTTCCAGTTGCCGTCAATATTTGTTTGAGCAAAAGTTGTCAGGCTTCCTGCGAGAAATAATAAGATCAAAAAGTATTTCATAATAATGTTTTAAGTTGTAACCAAATGTATGAAATGTGTGTCATTCCTGGACAAAAGCCGGCGTCTCAGCTTGAATGTTGCATGTGGATTTACCCATAAACAAAATAGGAAAATAGAACGGTACAGCAAGCCTGGCTATGTGCGCCCTGTATGTCTATGATCCTGTGGTACCGGTACAAAATCGGGTTAGGAGGAAGCGTTTCAGTAAAGATCATGCCAATCAAATAAATAGCAAGTTCCGGGTGCTGCATCATCTTTATCTTTCGTTAATTGCAGATCAATACCAGCGCAAATATGAAAATCGAGAATTGTGTACTGACCGATGTCGATGCTATTCTATCACTTTACCAATCTGCCAGGGATCTTCAAACTCAGAAAAAGATGGTTGTGTGGCCCACATTTGAAAGATCATTAATTGAAACGGAAATTTCAGAGCAAAGACAATGGAAATTACTAGAGAATGACATGATCGCCTGTAATTGGGCCATTACATTTCATGATAAAGAAATCTGGGGCGAAAAAGACAGGAACGATTCAATATACATTCATCGCATTGCGACCAACCCCACTATGCGGGGCAACCGCTATGTCGATAAAATTGTAGACTGGGCAAGCGATTATGCCAAACAAAAAGGAAAAAGCTTTGTTCGCTTAGACACCCTGGGAAACAATACAAAACTTATTGAACATTATACATCAGCAGGTTTTGAATTTTTAGGCATAATTAAGCTGACAGATACTACGAATCTTCCGGGTCATTATCAAACGGAGCCTAATTGTTGCCGTTTTGAGTTGGCGCTATCTAACTAAGAAACGGATGGCCGCTGTTGCGCGGCCATCATTATTATCTACCCGGGTTAACTATCACGTTTTACTTTTCTTTCGCCGGTTTCGCCATCGATCTTTGTTTTTGTATCGCCATCCTTTATTTTAACATCACCATCCTTTTCAACCTTCTTCTTATAATCAGCTTCGTCATTCTTTATTTTATATTCACCATCGTCATATTTGTATTTCCATTCGCCCAATTTTACAACCTGTCCATTGATTACTTTACCGGTAGGACCATAGATCGTGTCATTGGTTTTAGTATCAACATAGATATCAACAGGTTTCCTGGTATCTGCCCTGACCATTAAACCTGTATTGTCATCCTTTTCAAGATCAACTCCTTCGCCTGTACTCAAATCAAGGTACCTGTCCTGTGGTCTGCAACCCGACCAAAAACTAACTGTTACCAGCCCTATTATGGCTACAAAAATTGTTTTCATTATTAATAAGTTTAGTTTATGAAATCAGTCATTAACGTATAATATCAGGCCAAAGTCTAATGTGCAATCAGTCACGATTTTAACCCCTCTAATAAGTGGAATAGTTTCTACACACAACGATCGGCGCTTCTTTTTCGCAAAAAAATATGAGTTAGCAAATATTAGTTGTAACTTAATTGCACTTCACCAAAACCTACGATCATGAACACTAAAACTGCCGCCATCATCATTGGGCTGGCTTTTCTTGCCATTGGTATTCTCGGCTTTGTATCGAATCCAATTGTCGGTTCATCGGCCGATGCAATTTTCCACACAGATCAAACTCATAACATCGTGCATATTGTGAGTGGCGTTTTGTTCTTATTGGTTGCGATGGCTTCGCCAGGATCTGCCGGAGTCTTCTTAAAGATCTTTGGTATCGTATATTTGGGGCTTGGCATCTATGGAGCCGCAACTATGGGTACTGAAGAAACAAAAAAACTGCTGGGCTTTTTACATGTAAACAAGGCCGATAATTATTTGCATATTGGCCTGGGGGTTGTCATTTTTCTTGCAGGTTTTCTCGGTCCGAGAGCAAACAGAGCTTAAACGAAAATTAAGTACAGCTTTAATTATTGATAGCAATCTATCATGGACAAAGTATTGCCTTTTACTATCTGGGTTATTTCCAAAATGAAAAAACCACATTGGCTAATGTTGGCCGGAATAAAATATCCGTGTTGTTATATGATTCTTCTCCCGGTTTTGCCGGGGCCATATAATAAACTGTTACGAACCGTCAAAGGTCTTATTGGGAGTTATGATGTCAAGAAGCCACATTAAAAATAGTATTGATTAGTTGGTCCTGAATAATCCGCTAATGAAATTTGATCCCGTCCTTTCAGTAAGAGAACTTCAACCTGGCGATATCGGGCCATTAAGTGACTACTGGTTCGAATCAGATCCGGAATTTTTGATAAATATGGGAGTCGACCTTTCCAGGATGCCGACAAGAGAACAATGGATAGAATTGCTCGAACAACAGATCAGCCAAACATATCGGGAGAAACAATCCTATTGTATCATTTGGTTGTCAGGGAATGAACCCATTGGCCATTCCAATATCAATCGGATCATTTTTGGTGAAGAAGCCTATATGCACCTGCATATTTGGAAAAAGGATAATCGAACAAAAGGAATGGGACTGCAATTTGTAAAGATGACCCTCCCCTATTTTTTTAGAAATATGCAATTGAAAAAGATCTGTTGTGAACCGTATGCCCTAAACCCGGCCCCGAATAAAACAATGGAAAACCTTGGCTTTGATTTTATAAAAGAATATGTTACCGTACCGGGCTGGATCAATTACGAGCAGTTGGTGAACCATTGGGAACTTACATTGGAAAAATTTAGTTCCCTTTATCAAATGCCCACGTTGTAGGTCGCACCCTGCAGATTGCTTGTACCTTTAAAATATTTATCTTCCCATTCTAAATTTTATTATATGCAATTAAAAAGCTTCGCGATCATTTGCACAGCCAGCATTCTATGTAATCACCTTCTGGCCCAAAAAGATCCTAAGACCACCGAGGTGTGGACACCCGAAGTAAAAGTTGTTACACCGGGCAAAACAAATACCGAAGCGCCCTCGGATGCAATTGTTCTCTTTAATGGAACTTCAGGAGCAGGCTGGAAACATAAAAATGGTGATGAAGCAAAATGGACAGTGGCGGACAATGCATTTACTGTAAAACCCGGAACCGGCGATATTCAATCCAAACAAAAATTTGGCGATTGTCAATTGCATATTGAATGGCGGGTAACTCCAAATGTTACAGGTGAAGGACAAAACCGCGGAAACAGTGGTGTCTATTTGATGGGTCGTTATGAAGTCCAGGTATTGGATAATTACAACAACATAAACAAAACCTATGTAAACGGACAGGCAGGAAGTATTTATAAACAAAGTCCGCCGCTTGTCAACGTATGCAAAGCGCCCGGCGAATGGCAGACTTATGATATAATTTTCACCGCTCCGCGCTTTAGCGAAAACGGCTCACTGATTACACCAGCCCGGATTACGGTCCTGCAAAACGGCGTGTTGATCCAGAATAACACTTCAATTTGGGGCAATAGCGTCTATATCGGCTCGCCTACCTACGAAAAACATGAAGCAAAAGAGCCGCTCATCCTGCAAGATCATGGAAATACAACTAGCTTTCGTAATATTTGGATAAGAGAACTTTAATCCCACAAAACTCTTTTATGAGTTCATTATTCATTTTGCTGGCAATATGTGTTACTAATTCCTGTAATTCTCAATTAAGTAACCAAACAGTTTTCCGGAATGTGAATGTAATTCCAATGAACGAAGAAAAGGTGATAAAAGACCAGGATGTACTTGTAGTAGATGGAAAAATAAAAGCGATGGACGCTACCGGCAAAGTGAAATACGATAAGAATGCACGCATCATCGACGGTAAAGGAAAATTTTTAATACCAGGGCTTGCCGAGATGCATGCCCATGTGCCTCCAAATGAAGATATAAATGCGATGAAAGAAGTGTTGAGTCTTTTTTTGAACCATGGGGTTACAACGATTCGGGGCATGCTTGGGCATCCGAAACATCTGGAGTTGCGAAGCATGATACAAAGCCGTGAGATCATCGGGCCGCATTTTTATACGTCAGGCCCATCTTTTAATGGTAATAGTGTAAGAACGCCTGAAGCAGGAAGTCAAATGGTGAAAGATCAGAAACAGGCAGGATATGATTTCCTGAAACTACATCCGGGTCTGACGAAAGAAAACTTTGCCGCGATCGCTAAAGCAGCAAAAGAAGCAGGGATCCCTTTTGCTGGCCATGTATCGTTGGATGTGGGTGTTTGGCGAGCAATCGAAGCCGGTTATGCATCCATTGATCACCTCGATGGTTTTATTGAAAGTCTTGTTCCGGGTTCGGAATCGATGAAACAGGAAGACATCGGCTCATTTGCGATGTTTGTTGCAAAATATGCAGACGAAGAGAAGATCCCGGCTTTAATGAAAGCATTAAAGGAAAAAAATATATGGGTGGTGCCCACCCAATGTTTGGCAGAACGTTGGTTTTCGCCAGATAAAACAGCGGAAGCATTAGCTGCCGAGCCGGAAATGATCTACATGAAAGAAGATGTGTTAAAGAATTGGATAAATAATAAGAAAGGCATAATGGCAAACCCGAAATACAATACTGAAGATGTAAGAAAATTCGTTGAGCTAAGAAGAAAACTGATCTATGAATGTCAAAAAAACGGGGTGGGATTATTGCTTGGCAGCGACGCGCCGCAGGTCTTTGATGTTCCCGGTTTTTCAATACATCATGAATTGAAATATATGGTTGATGCGGGTCTTACTCCTTACGAAGCGTTGCGAACCGGCACTGTGAACCCCGCAAAATATTTTGGTCGTGATGATATGGGAATGATAAAACCCGGATATGTTTCTGACCTGGTTTTGCTCGAAGCCAATCCTTTAGAAAATATAGAAAATTCCAAAAAGATAGCGGGGGTTATGTCAGGCAATAATTGGTTGGCAAAAGATATGATCGCCGCAGACCTAAAACAATTACAAAAGTCAAAACAGTTCTGATCTTTTAAGACGCCGTATCCTGCAATTCTTTTTAGCAGAACTTCAGACCTCAGTCTTCAGACCTCATTTCTCTTTCAACAATCCTTCCACGATTGCGGAAAATATTTTTGTGTATTCTTCAAAGTATTTTTTGGTGCCGGGTCCATAAAATACACTGTGTATCTCTCTTACATTTCCTTTCCTGTCAAGGAAAATGCTCGTTGGGAAAGAACGGATCGGCGTCAACTGGGGTAATGTCTTTTCAGTTTTCTGCTCATCAGTAGAAGTAACCCCGGTGATCAGCATAGGGTATTGTACATTAAATAACTTTTGAAACTTTCTCAGGCTTTTCACAGAACGATCCCAGTCAGTTGAATATTCATAAGCAAGTGAAACCATCTCTACTCCTTTGCTCCTGTTCTTGTCATAAAATTCACTAAGGAATTTTGTTTCATCCAAACAGTTGGGGCACCAGCTACCCATTATTTGAACAACAACAACTTTATTCCTGAATCGCTCATCATTGATTGACACCGGATTTCCATCCAGGTCTTTGAAAGTAAAATTCAGTTTTGATTCACCTGGTTTCAGTTTAGTCGGCTGGTCCTGCACCGGTTCTTTTACATTTTTATCCTTGATCGCACTCCATGTTTCTTTGCCATTAAAACCGGAAAGATAAACACCACCTGAAATCTTTTCAGCACTAACAATCTTCGCATAAAAAGTATAGGCATGTGCCCCGTCGAAAGTTGAAAGTTTTAATGAATCACCCGTAACTATTCCTTCTAAAAAACGATAATCTCCCGATGGTGTAAGAAAGCTGCCGGTAAGCCGGTCGCCCTTTTGTTCAAATTCAGCCAATGCTTTTCTTGGAGTTCCATTAGGTCTTGTTATGGTAACATCCCATTTCCCTGAAATATCAAACCTTGCACTTCCCTGGTTTTTTGCAAAACGAAAACGCTGATTCGGGATAGCATAGAATTTCCAGTGCTGAAAATCTCCGGCGGTACCTTTTATCCAAACACCCTGCAAGCTTCCATCCGCATTTTTTTTCGTTTTAAAACTGGATTCAAATGTTGGCATTGCGAAGTTCACGGAATCATTCGTGATGGTAACAGGGCTGATCTTTATTCTCTCATCTGCATTGATCACGTATAGAAGCGTTTCATTATTTTCTTTGGCCACTTGGATAGTGAAAACTACGGTGTTATTGTCCTGTCTTACAAGGTAGGCGGTGTAGGTATCTGCCAAACCTGTTTGTGCTTGTATAGAGGAAAAAACCAGGATAGCGCTGAGTATTCCAATGAACTGTTTCATTAATATAGGTTTCAATGTGCAATATCGGTAAAAGACAAAAAAGCCTGCCAAAAAGTTGGCAGGCGTGTTAAATAAACTTTACAGAATAGCTTCGGTTATCTCGCATCTGTTTTTAAAGTGTGATAGTTAGGCAGGTAATTTTCGTTGCGGAGAATGCTTAGCATGTCTTTTTCCAGACTCACCTTTGGAAATTCAATGATGCGCCCCACTTCAATACCCTTTTGTTCGATAATTATTGTTGGTACACGAACTATATTCTTTCCAGCCTCCTCATGTTGCGGGCTTTTCTTATAGAGCGTATCCTGATTACTTACCATGACCAGGGTAAGATTTTTCTCAGAAAATCCACAGCAATCAAGCATCTTCAGAATTCTGGGCACTTCTCTTTTGCTGTCCCCACACCAGGTTCCCAAAAAAATGGTAATGGATTTACCATTAAGCAAGGGTCTGATGAAATTGCAGGTGAATGAATCCACGGCATAAGAATCATAATTGGGCTTGAACCAATCGGCAAACGGAGCTTGTAACAATGATGCCCTCGTACATTTTCCCAACAACATATCATTGCCCCGGGAATCTTTGCTTACTTGATTTATTAAACCAGGATTTACAGGATTTTTTGTCACAACACATGAAGAAAGACTAATTAATGAAACGATTATGATGAAATATGTTCTCATGATTGAAGAGTTTTAAAATAAATAAATGAATAATCAATTGCCAGTTATCAATTGGAAAGGTGCAATTGGTAATTAATTCCGCAACATTTCACTATTGACTATGGACTATTGCTTATGGACTGTCGACTGTAGATCGCCGACTGTTGACTGACTAAGCAATAGGAGGATGAAAAGGAGGCTCCGGAGAATTTTCGCTTAAAGAAGAATTATATTCTGTAAAGCTTTTCTGAAATGAAATAAAAACCTGTGGAACTGTGATCAATGACCTTGGAGTAAACTCATTGAGCTTCTCATTCAACGTGAGCTTTGTTTGATCGCTCTTTGATTCGTCATCTTTTTGATCGAACATAGAAGCAAGATGATCATCGCAACCGCAATCCGTTTTGTTTTGAACAATTTCTGCCTGCCACTTACAATAGAGATAAGAAGCGACCTTCCCAAATTGAAGGCTGACAAAAACTGCAATAAGCAATATGGCTGATATTGTTCTTCGCATTCAAATCCTAAATTAATAAATTTAATCCGGGATTCTAACAGGAACTACAAGTTTAAGTTTATCCCACTCCATTTGCAGATTTCCATCGTTTTGAGACAATTGATCGATATCATACCTTAATCTTTCTTGTTTATAACCCAATGTATCAGGCTTTATTTGCAATCTAACCAGATCATCATCCTGTTTATATTCATCGGCCTGGTGCTGCTCCCAGTTTTTATTAATGATAATGGTCCATTCCTCTTTTCCCGGGATGGTAAAAAAAGCGTATTTACCCGCGGGTATCTCTTTGGCACCAATAATAAAATCCCTGTCGCTTTCAATACTGGTAGCATCATGAGCACCAGTGACCCAAATCCGGTCATAAGGCACCAGTCCACCCCATATCACACGATCCCGAACCGCGGGAGAATGATATTGAATGGTAAAACGGGCAGCGCCGATCTTATTTTGAATATATGCCTTAATACTTTTTTTTGCCCTATCTATTTCATTACCCTGTGTTCGGGAAATTACTACTGCATCATGTTCATGGCCTTCATCACTACAAGAAGCAAGGACAAATACCAACAACGTCAGGATTAACAAAAAACGATTCATAATTTAAATTTTAAGGTTTTGCAACATATCTGATACCATAGATGAAAGATCATATTCTTCTTTCCAGCCCCAGTCTTTTCGTGCTACAGAATCATCAATGCTTTGGGGCCAGCTATTGGCAATGGTTTGCCGGTAGTCTGGTTTATATGACATGGTGAAATCAGGAATATGCTTTTTAATTTCTGCCCCAATTTCCTTTGGAGAAAAACTAATTGCGGAAATATTATAGGAAGTCCTGATCGATATCTTTTCAGCCGGTGCTTCCATTAACTCGATTGTTGCCTTGATCGCATCAGGCATGTACATCATCGGCAAATAAGTATCTTCTGCTAAAAAACATTCATACTTCTTTTCTTCCAGTGCTTCATAAAATATTTCAATAGCATAATCGGTAGTACCGCCGCCGGGAGGGGATTTATAAGAGATCAAGCCGGGATAACGAAGACTTCTTACATCAACACCAAAGCGATGATGAAAATAATTACACCAGAATTCACCGGCATATTTACTTATGCCATAAACAGTAGTCGGTTCGATAATGGTTTGTTGCGGGCAATTCTTTTTAGGACTGGTCGGCCCAAACACCGCAATTGATGAAGGCCAGTAAACCTTATGCAATTTTTCTTCCCTTGCAATATCAAGAACATTCAATAAGCCCTGCATATTCAAATGCCAGGCAAGACTAGGGTTTTTCTCACCCGTAGCAGAAAGTATGGCAGCTAACTGGTTGATCTGCGTGATC
>JAICPX010000361.1 GCA_025929635.1 Chitinophagaceae bacterium | reverse complement strand
CTGTTTTCCACAGTTGTTCATGTCGCTGTATTTGTCGATACAGATACAGCTGAGGCGACTGATTATATAGACAATCAAAAACAATTAGGCCACTACATGAATTTTTTAAAGATAGCATTTCCTGATGTTTCCTTTAAAGGTGAATTACTTGCAGGGAAGGAGTTTGAAGAAACGATTGAGAAATATGATTCGGAAAACGCAGTGGACATTATTGCCATGATAACCTATCCCAAAAGTTTTTGGGAAAAGTTCCTAAAAAAAAGCATAACCAGGAGAATGGCATTCCATTCAAAAATTCCAGTGCTGGCAATACCGGCGAAGTAAATATTCATTTCGGTTTAGTTGTTGCACAATCAAACTTTATTCTTGTTCATACCCCATAAAAATTCCCCGGCCTGTTGTTATTTATGATGTTTATCATAATTTTTTACGCTGACCCAACCAAACAGGTTATTGAGGTAATAGTAAAATCATTGAAAAAGTAAACGAATAACAGCGCAGCCACATAAAACAGCATAATTAAAAGGGTTGAAATGTCCCCGCAAAAAAATATTTATGAAAAAACAAACAGGTATTTGGATAGATAGCAAGAAGTCCGTGATTGTTTTTCTTGATGGAAATAATCATACTGTCAGAATCATAAACTCAGGTATAGAAAGCAGGGTAAGGATACCCGGCGAAGTAAAATGGTTTACCAGATTTGCAAATCAATACTTGAATTTTGAAAAGAAAAAAGAGAACAGGCGTTCTAATGAAATACGCAACTATCTCAAAAAAGTCATAAATGAAATAAAGAGTACGGATGAACTTGTACTTTTTGGGCCCGCATCCATGAAAACAGAATTGGAGAAAGCCATCAGGAATAGCAGAACGGATTTACCAGTAATCAGCGCAGTGGAAACGGCGGACAGCATGACGGAAAATCAAATTGTGGCATGGGTTAAGAACTATTATCAGAAAAAAATTGACAGCAACTAAATTTAGGCATCTAAAATTCATTTTATCTTTTATGAAAGAACATATCCTGGGGTGAGGGAAGCTCTTTTATTGTATAACTGCCCGGGACGCTAAAGTGCGAGCTGCCGAAAAGGAGTCACCCGAACGTCTCATTCAAGAAACCTGGAAGACACCGGGAAGTTCAATTAATAAGTTCGGAACCGACCAGGCTAACCTGATTAATTTTATTTTTGACTATGAGAAAGCTCAGGGCCTACCAGCGGACTGCTTACGATCTTTTGAGATATTTTACCAGGAGAATGAATCAAGGTTCACCCCGGTATAGTAAGCAATATCTTACAAACCGCTAAGGCTATTGCAGGTGCTTAACCGGTCAGAAAATAGGATCGAAACGGCTGGATAAGGTTATGGAAATGTTTGTAAATTAAATACCCACGATGAGACCATTGTCCATAGTCCCCATCAAGTTGGCCCGGTTTGCAAAAGGTCCCGCCTTTCCGGGGATTCTTCTCATTGTTGTTGCCATCATAGCAATCATATGGGCTAATTCATCGGCAAGTGCCGTATATTTTGAATTATGGCAAAATAAAATTACCATCGGATTTGGCGATGTCATACTTTCAAAACCATTGCTGTTATGGATAAATGACGGGCTGATGGCCATGTTCTTTTTTGCGATAGGCCTTGAAATAAAGCGGGAAGTAATTGCAGGAGAATTATCAACCTGGAAGAAAGCCGCAATGCCTGTGTTTGCCGCTTTAGGTGGAATGATTATACCCTCACTGATTTTTATTTTGTTTAATCATGGAAAGCCTTCTTCAGATGGTTGGGGCATACCAATGGCCACCGATATTGCATTTTCCCTGGGCATATTGGCATTGTTGGGTAAAAGGGTTCCCATTTCTCTAAAAATCTTTCTAACGGCCTTTGCTATCGTTGATGACCTGGGAGCCGTATTGGTTATTGCTTTTTTTTATTCTTCAAAAATCGTGTTCTCAAGTGTAGCTGTTGGTGGATTATTTCTCGGGATTATGGTACTTATGAATTGGGCGGGTGTACGAAACAAAATTGCTTATGCCATTCCGGGAATTCTGGGAATATGGCTGGCGTTTTTACTTTCAGGGGTGCATGCTACCATAGCTGGTGTCCTCGCCGCATTTGTAATCCCGGCAACCAATAAAATTAATATAGCCGGATTTAAGCAAACTATGATAAACCTGGCGAACGGGATCAGGGTATTCAAAAAGAAGGAAACGCCCATTCTTTCAAGAGAAGAGCAAGCGGTGGTAACCTCAATTAAACAAACATGCGAACTTTATGAACCGCCTTTGCAGTCGCTGGAAAATGAATTACATCCTTGGGTTATATTTTTAATCATGCCGGTTTTTGCATTAAGCAACACTGGAGTGGTAATGGGCGACAACATATTGACTTCAGTTACAAACCCTGCCGGTATTGGGATCGTATTGGGATTGGTTTTAGGCAAGCCGTTAGGTATATTGCTCTTTTCCTGGCTGGCGTATAAGCTCGGGATGGCTGTACTTCCTGAAAATGTTAAATGGACGCACATATTGGGTATCGGTTTGCTCGGAGGTATTGGATTTACAATGGCCTTGTTTATCGCAAGCCTTGCATTTAAGCAAACGGAACTAATAGATAATGCCAAGATCAGCATTTTATGCGCTTCAGCTTTAGCGGGCGTAGCCGGGTATTTTGTTTTGAGAAAAACCCTTTCGAACTCATAAAAGCCCTTTTCATAAGCCATTATTTAGAAAATGGATAACTTATACCTCCACATCCTCGGTTTTACTATCTCTGCTGCTGTTATCATTTACAGTGGTACCAAACTTTCTTTCTATGGCGATAAGTTCGCCGACCTCACCGGAATGGGTAAGGCATGGGTAGGACTCATTTTAATGGCAACAGTTACTTCCTTACCTGAACTTATAACAGGTATAAGTTCGGTTGCCATCGTTAAAGCACCCGACCTGGCAGCGGGAGATATTTTTGGAAGCTGTGTATTTAACCTGCTTATACTTTCTTTACTGGATGCCCGTATTAAGAAACCTCTTTTCTCTATGGTCCAATCCAGTCATATTGTGGCGGCCATTTTTGGAATCATTTTGTTGATGGTCGCAGGCATGGCTATTTACCTGTCTGAGGAAATTCCATCGTTGTTATGGATGAGCAGCTTTACATTCATCCTATTTGGAACTTATCTAGTAGCAGTTTGGGGTATTTTTAAATATGAACACGCTGCCCTTCTGGAATCGCCTCCCTCAGCTGTTCCGGATTCTGCTTACCGTTCCGCCAACCTTAAAAAAGTAATCGGAGGATATGCCATAAATGCCCTCGTAGTGATCGGTGCCGCTGTATTCCTTCCCTATTTTGGCGAACACATTGCAGAATATACTGGTTTGGGTAATTCACTTTTCGGCACTTTGTTTATAGCTGCCGCTACCTCTTTACCTGAGTTAGTAGTTTGTCTGGCTGCATTAAGAATAGGTGCATTGGATATGGCTGTCGGAAATTTA
This sequence comes from Chitinophagaceae bacterium, assembly GCA_025929635.1. Classification (GTDB taxonomy): domain Bacteria; phylum Bacteroidota; class Bacteroidia; order Chitinophagales; family Chitinophagaceae; genus VBAS01. The sequence continues at coordinate 1,567 of JAICPX010000361.1, read as the reverse complement.
TTGGGAAGTAATGTATTTAATATGTTTATTCTCGGCATAGATGATGTTTTTTACAGGGAAGGATCTCTATTTAGAAATATTTCACCTTCTCATTTATTATCTGTATTTATCACTATCATTATGACCGCAGTCGTTGGGCTGGGCCTGCTTTTTAAGCCAAAGAAAAAACAGGTATGGCTTTTAAGCCTTGATGCTTTCCTCATACTTCTTTTATACATGGTACTTATTATATACTTGTTTACCAAAAAATAAAGGTGGCGAAATGCCTCGTACAAATTAGGCATAGAAGAAATTTTTAATTCCCGGATACCAGGCAACAAGTATTAAGCACACCGGATGCCGAAGCAAGATGTTGCGACGTGGTTTGATTCTGAAACATTTGAATTTGGTGACTATTTCTGCATTCCCGGTATCCGGATGTTGAATGGCTTTCGTGAATTGAAATCCAAATGATACCGTGCAACTCCAAAATCTTACCCCAATGCCATTTTGCTATCATTAAAAAGCTTGATTTCTTCAATTGTACGGTTAAGCCTGCTTTTCTCAGCTGCGAATGCCATTAAATGACTTTCAATCGAAACTTCAATGGAAGAACTCAATAGACCTTTATCCTGTTGAGCAATTGCCTGCACCCAGTCTTTCATTAACCCATGATCTCCTCCTCCATGCATATCTGTTTTCAGGTTCCATGACGTTTGTTTCCTGGTTTGAAAATCTGTCATTACAAAGGTTTCCATATTACCGAAAATATCTCCTTTCGATCCCATTATCCGTGTCCTCCTGCCGTCATAAGAGACATGGGCTTCCATTGAAAATGCCGCTGTCACTCCATTCTGAAATATCATGTTTACAGTTAAATGATCAGGTTGATCATTATCCATCCGGTAAACACATCTTCCATAATCGGTAGTTTTTAAGTTTTCGAGAATTACCCTGTCCCATTTCCCTCTGTCTTTTGGAAGATCGAACACATAAAGTCTTTTTTTATCCCTAAGATAAATCTGCAAAGCCGAATACGGGCAGATGTGCTCAACCTTACAGCCATCCGTACATCGTTCCGTGCTTCCTTCCGGTGCATTCGTATTTTTGAACCAACTCAAATTGCCAAAACAGTGCACGTCATTGGCCGGGCTATTTACTAACCAGCGAATAATGTCTGTATCATGGCAAGATTTTGCCAATACAATAGGGGTAGCCGTTTTACTGTTTTTCCATTTCCCCCGCACATAAGAATGGCTCATATGTATCTGCTCGATAGGTTCCATATGCTGTATACTGATCACTTTTCCGATCAGCCCTGCATCAATTACTTCTTTTAATTCCCTGAAATAAGGTGAATAGCGCAAAACATGGCATACACCAACTATTCGATTGGTCGAAATGGCTTTATCAAGTATTTGCCTGCATTCATCTTCTGTAGGTGCAATTGGTTTTTCCAGAAGCACGTCATATCCCTCATTTAACGCTGCCAGGCATGGCAGTAGGTGTAATTTATCCGGTGTCGCAATGATAACTGCATCTGCAAATTTCTTGTGCTCAAAAATATCTTCCCAATGTATGAAACAGT
>JAICPX010000539.1 GCA_025929635.1 Chitinophagaceae bacterium | reverse complement strand
GGCCGACCTGGAAGCGATGAAATCGGCCGGGTTGGGTGGCGCATATATGATGTTCATCAAAGGAGTAGATAGTGTGCCTTTATTCACCCCCCCTGCACAGCAATTATCACCCCATTGGTGGGAGCTGGTAAAATTTGCCATGCAGGAAGCAAAGCGGTTGAATTTAAAATTAGCCATGCATGTAAGCGATGGTTTTGCTTTAGCCGGCGGTCCATGGATAACTCCTGAGTTGTCCATGCAAAAATTGGTTTGGACAAAAACCTATATCAAAGAGGGATTTAACGGACAAATCAATTTAGAACAACCGGGATCTTATAACGGTTTTTATAAAGATGTTGCTGTGTTTGCGTATCCTGCTAATTCATCTTATGCATTCGGTGATGAAGTAATGATCCCGACAGTTACCGCAAGCAATGGAACAAAGCCACAATTTCTCTCATTTCCTGATCCGGAGAATAAGCAAAACTTCAGAAGCGATACCGCATGCTGGATACAATATAAATACCCTGAACCATTTACTTGTCGATCTATTCGCATTCGTACGAGCACTAATAGCTACCAGGCCCAGCGGTTGATAATTCAAACAAGTGATGATGGTATTGATTTTAGAACTGTGACAAGATTAGAGCCACCGCGTCATGGCTGGCAGGATACGGAAGAAGATTATACACATGCAATTCCTGTAACGACAGCAAGATATTTCCGGTTTGTTTATGACAAGGAGGGTAGTGAACCTGGTTCGGAAGACCTGGATGCTGCAAAATGGAGACCATCGCTACGGGTGATTGGTATTTATTTAAGTGATGAGCCGGTGATCAATCAATACGAAGCCAGGAATGGAAGCATATGGAGAGTGGCATCGAATACAACCAAACAACAAGTAAGTGATAAAGATGCGGTACAATTAAAGAATATCATTAACCTTACTGGTAAGTTAAATCGCGATGGAAATTTGAATTGGACACCGCCCAAAGGGAACTGGATAATTGTGAGAATTGGGCATACTTCTACGGGACAAACGAATGCCACGGGAGGTGCAGGAAAGGGATTAGAATGTGACAAGTTCAACGCAACTGCAATAAAACTTCAATTTGATAATTGGTTTGGAAAAGTATTTGTCCAAAGGGACTCCTTCGGAGAGAAAACTGGTCCCATCTTGGCAAAAGAGGTTATCAAAATATTTCATGTCGATAGCTGGGAATGTGGAAGCCAGAACTGGAGCTCCAATTTTGCAAATGAATTCAGGAAGCGAAGAGGTTATGACCTATTGCCTTACCTGTTAGTAATGACCGGCGTGCCGGTGGAAAATGTAAAAAGATCAGAAAAAGTGTTGCATGATGTAAGAACCACAATTGCTGAACTGGTAAATGATGTTTTTTATGGCACACTGAAAAAATTATCTGCTGCCAAAGGTTGCAGTTTCAGTGCTGAAAGTATTGCTCCCACCTTTGTAAGTGATGGTTTGCTGCACTATAAAAATGTTGATCTGCCAATGGGAGAATTCTGGCTCAACAGCCCAACACATGACAAACCCAATGATATGCTGGATGCAATCAGCGGGGCACATATTTACGGAAAGAATATTATACAGGCCGAAGCATTCACCTCTGTAAGAATGAACTGGGGTGAACATCCGGGAAATTTAAAGGCGATAGGAGATAGAAATTTTGCGTTAGGAATCAATAAAATGGTCTTGCATGTATGGACGCATAATCCGTGGATGGATCGAAAGCCGGGAATGACATTAGATGGTGTCGGTTTATATTTTCAAAGAGATCAGACCTGGTTCAAACAAAGTAAAGCATGGATCGATTATTTAACAAGATGCCAGGCCTTATTACAATTGGGAAAACCTGTTGTAGATATTGCAGTGTTCACTGGTGAAGAAGTACCACGACGTTCTGTTTTGCCTGATCGGTTAGTTAGCACATTGCCGGGAATTTTCGGGAAAGAAAAGGTTGAAGAAGAAAAACAACGACTAAGAAATGTTGGTCAGCCCTTACGAACAATACCGGATGGAGTAACTCATTCGGCTAACATGGCCGATCCGGAGGATTGGATCGATCCCTTAAATGGGTATGCTTATGATTGTTTTAATCCTGATGTATTGATGCAAATGAAAGTGGTAAACGGAAGAGTAATAACGCCGGGTGGTGCAAGTTATGCAGTGCTGGTAATCCCTGGCAAGCACCCGATGAATCCCAATGGTACAATGAGTGCGGTCGTTTTGAATAAATTGAAACAATTGGCAAATGGTGGGGCAAAGATTGTTATCGACAAAGAGCATGTCAAATTGTTTAGAAGAAATACGAATGTCGTAGCTGTACCTTACATGGAAACTTCTTTTGAGAAACTAGGGGTGAAGAAAGATTTGCAAATTCAAAATAATAATAATTCAGTTGCATGGGTGCATCGGAAAGTTGGAGATGCGGATATTTATTTTGTTTCAAATCAAACTGATCAGGATATTTCAAAAATTGCATATTTCAAGGTGAAAATGAAAAAACTCGAAGCATGGGATGCGGTTAGCGGCAACGAGATATATGTACCGACTTGGGAGACCGATGGATTAAGAATGAAAGCATCGATATGGCTAAAACCTCACCAGTCAGCTTTTTTTATCTTCCGCAAGTCAATTGGTAATTTCAGGAAAGGTAAAGATGAAGGTCTCGCCCTGGCAACTTATTATTTTAATAATGAATGGAGAATGTCTTTTCCGGCCTTAGCTCAAAAAAATGAGCACCCAATATTTATGAAATCTCTGCATAGCTGGACAGACCTGAAAGACTCGTCTATGAAGTACTTTTCAGGTACCGTTACGTACGATAATTCTTTTGTAATAGATGAAAAGGTAAAAGACAGGAATCTATTTATCAGTTTCGATTCAATATTTAATATTGCTACCATAAAAGTAAACGACATTGATTGCGGCACTATTTGGACAGCGCCATATGAGTTAGACATTACAAAAGCCGTAAAAATGGGCGAAAACAAAATCGAGATCGCAGTTACCAACACATGGCACAACCGCCTGATTGGAGACTCGTTTCTTCCTCCTGCC
>JAICPX010000409.1 GCA_025929635.1 Chitinophagaceae bacterium | reverse complement strand
TATGTAAACCTTAGCAATTGGGAAAACAACCTGCAAAGACCTACCAGGCTAAACAAAAATAAATCAGGGAATATCCTGGAGATCCTTTCTTTACAAAAACTTAAGAATGGAGTAGATGACAGGTCCCTTACCATTGCTGCTAACACTTTATCGATCGCATTTAGCAGGGAATGTGAGAACTCAAAAAATGTTAATTTGAATGTAACCAACTACCGGCTACACGAGTTGATGTTGCAGTTGATAGTATTGAATAACACCTTTCCTTCTAAATGGCAAACTTTTAATGATAAGGTAATGAGACCAGAAAAACTGGGTAAACGGCAAAGCTGGATGGCCGATGAAAACAGTTTTGGTCAACGGGTGAAATACATCCAGGATAGAGAAGCTGATTATAAAAATCGCCTGCTCAAGCGGGCAGCGAAATATGATTTGACATAATGTGCCGACGATTGCAGACTAGCATATAAGGTAAAGAGGTGTTGACTCCTCTGTCGGCCCACAGAACCACTCTAGATTGAGTGGTTTTTTGCTTTATGGTGCTTGTTGTAACTCCGTTTTTCCAGATTTCAAAACCCGCGACAATTGAATCAAAATAATCTTTAATTTCCTGTTGCAAAGCCACCGCATGAAACTGCTTCGATCATTCATCTATTTCTTCCTATTGCCGTCAATTTTATTGGTGAGTTGCGAGAATGCATCTAAACGGGATACACCCGAAGCTGCTGAATATCGTCCGCTTGAAAATTTTGAAGTAAATCCAACTTCAGACTTTAAAGATCCTTATTGGGATAACCCGGTAGTGGGCGCTGACCCGGAAAAAAAAGGAAATCTTGTAAAGAAGTTTAACAGCCTGCTGGTGTTTCATGTGGATGATACGATGGAGGTAAAAGAGATTTATACGGCCACGCTTGCACTGGCAAGGAATGCAGCGCTTGGCCCGATAAAAATTCGGGTGCTTGAAGAATCCGGAGCACTAGACGATAACGTATTAGTAGATAGTACTATCGAATTAGGAAAAAGAGTGCGGGCGAGTCTTAAGGATGTAAGCCCGCGAGATGAAAAAAGCTTCCAGATCGATCAGTTGGGAGTTGATGAACAAAATCTAAGCAAAACAAAAGAATCATATTGGCAGTGGAATATAGAACCACTAAGAGCAGGCCCACATAAATTAATACTGTCTATCCAGGTGATCTTAAGTGATGATGACAGGGTGAACCTACCCGCAAGAAATATCCCTATTATGATTTTTTCAAAGAAAGTTTCCTTTTTTACGAAAATTGAAAATTTCTTTGGCAGTTACTGGCAATGGATAATAACCGCCATCCTGGTGCCGGTTGTTATTGCATTGCTTAATAACTCACTCAAACAAAGAGGTGAAAAAAAGAAACAGCAAGAGACGAGATCCTGATTCATAAATTGTTGTTCATGATTGAGTTCAATTCTCGTGTTTTTAAGCCCTAAAAAAATGAACCATGATAAAAAGCCATCTCAAAATTTTTCTAGTCTTTTTTATTGTGCTGGTTTCAGTGCAATGCAAAGACAAACAGGCAAAAAAGCAAGAACAATATTTTACTGGTCTTATTCCGGCTACGCAGGAAGAGCTTAATAAAATTCCATTGGCTACTGCTCCGGTTGGGTCTGGTGACCTGCCAACAAGTGTCGACCTTTCCGCCGATCTTCCACCGGTAGGACACCAGGGCCAACAGCAATCTTGTGTAGGTTGGGCATCAGCCTATGCACTGAAGAGCTTCCAGGAAAAAATTGAATTGAAAACAACAACGCTGTTCAGCCCGTCTTTTATTTATAACCAAAGAAGTAATAAGGTCCGGGATGGCGGAATGAGTATTATAGAAGCCTTGAATATTATATCGGACCAGGGAGCCTCTACATTGCAGGATATGCCCTACGTAGTAACTGATTATGTTTCTCCGCCCTCTCCCACGGCAAAAGAAAATGCAAAACCTTTCCGTATCGAAGGCTGGCGAAAGGTGAATATATTAGATATAAAGGAGGTAAAAGCCCAAATAAATGCAAACTATCCCGTTATTATCGCTGCTTCAACAGACGAAGGTTTTAAATCTGCAAACCGCGGTACCGGGGGTCAGTTTATTTGGAAATCACCAGGTGGTAATCATACAGGCTACCATGCAATGCTGGTGGTGGGTTACGATAATGCTATGAATGCTTTTAAGGTATTAAACTCCTGGGGCGATGGTTGGGGAAATAATGGATATTGCTGGATAGATTATACCTATTTTCCTAAAGTAGTGACGGAAGGATATATTGCAAAGGATGCCGTTACCCCTACTACTAATACCAATGTTACTCCGAACAACAATACGGTCATTAACAACAACGCTATCATAGATAACCCTATCCAGTACGCAAAAGCAAGCCTGAGAGGAGTGCAGGTACAGCATAACGTGATGGATAATACATACGGCTATTGCATGAAGATCTCCGGATATATCGATATTCCTGCCGGGATCGGGAAAACTTTCCAGATCAGCAACCATTTTTACCTGTCGAACTCAGTACAACAAGCGAAAAGCCTGATGTATCCAACCTTTGCCGATGTAAATGGTTTTGCGGCCACAGGTTCTATTCTTTATAGCGTACCTGTGGAGGGTTTGCAAAATTATTACTGGGAATGCCTGATGCCTTATAAAGCACTGGAACTCCCATTGGAGATCACCTATTTTTATTTTGTACCGACACTTTTCATTGACAATTTTGGATACGCAAAAGGGGAAGCGATCAATTTTTCTGTAAATAAAAAATACTTATAAAAGCTGTTACGGAAAAACAAGTTTTATTGACTTTGTTTGTTTCTAACAAAGAGGTTTCTATGTCGACAAGGACGTTGCGCGTCTGTCCTAAAGGGCATAAATATTACAAAACCGGTGATTGCCCGGTTTGCCCAATCTGTGAGAGGGTACGCCAACCGTATGCAGATTTCTTAAAGCATATCGGTGCTCCTGCAAGAAGGGCACTTGAAAGCAAAGGAATAGATACGCTTTTTAAGCCTTCAAAATTAAGCGAGCAGGACCTGTTGAAACTTCATGGATTGGGGCCAGGTTCATTACCGAAACTTCGAAAAGCACTTAAAGAAAAAGGATATTCATTTAAGAAATCGTAATGATCAATACAATTGATGTTTCCCGGATCGTTTTGACGCCTGTTACCGTGACCTTTCTTGAAATGCATCAGCCCACGGAATTCCCTCCGCCTTTAGTCAATACTCATTTCGAATCGCTATCAGGGCCGGTTAATGTAGATGAATACCGCAAATACTATTATGGTGTCGGCGAAAGATATTTTTGGCTTGATCGAATGGTGATGCCTGATGAGGAGTTATTTCAAAAGATCAACGCTCCCAATGTTGAGATCTTTGTTTTTTATGTACACAACGAGCCTGCGGGTTATATAGAGTTCCTAAAAGAAGAGAAATTTGTAGAAGTACTCTATTTTGGGCTGCTGCCGGGTTTTATTGGAAAAGGATTAGGAAAATACTTTTTACAATGGGTAATTGCAAAGGCCTGGAGTTACCAGCCTGAATGGGTCCAATTAAATACTTGCACGCTTGACCATCCCAATGCCCTGGGCACTTATAAGAAGGCAGGCTTTGTGGAAGTAAAACAAGAGATCCATCAACGGAGAATGCTTACCTGAAACTATTGATTTGCCTGCTCAATTTTTGTTTTGACTGTAATTGATGGATGCTTATTCGGAGCATTCACTGCGCTTAGTACAAGAAATTTTAATGACACTTCCGTTTTTCTTTCAATGGTCTTTACCTCGATCGTTGTTTTCTCACCTGCCTTTAAAATGATCATATCATTGTTGTTGTGCAATGTAAAGCCTGTTTGATTCTGCAACGTGATATCCGTACTCGCCAGGTTTTCAACTTCGACTCCTAATACGTTGTATTTACCGATGTATTTTGCCGAACTGACTTTTAATGAACTTTCCAATAAGGGAACAAGAAATTCATCCCTGCCGATCAATAAATTCTTAAAAACTGCAACTGTACGACGATTCATCAATGCTTCTTTAATACTTTCCGCATTTTTTTCTTTGGCAAAAACTAAAGTAAGAGGACGGTGACCACCTTCAGGTACTTTGAAATCCCAATCGATGAGCTTGTGAATATCACTGGTGCCCATGATCGTTAAATTATTGTCCAATGCAATTTGCAATGCCTCGTCAGAGTATGTCCTATCATTTACCACTTCGATACCATCCAGTAATTTTTCTTTTATTAAAAGACGATGAACATCGGTAAGTGTTGCCATTCCATCTTTTCTTTGCGGCATCCAGTTGGGATGATTCCAGAAAATAAAAGCACCTTGTTTTTTTGCTTCACGAAAAACCTGGATAGAATCATCAACGAGTAATTTGTTACAATCCGAAAGAAAC
>JAICPX010000196.1 GCA_025929635.1 Chitinophagaceae bacterium | reverse complement strand
CATATTTACTATTATCATGATTCTGGTATGTATCGCTTTTTTCAGGCAAAAACAATTTTCAATACCGGCGGCCTACCTGTGGGGTATTCGGTTTGGCATATTATTCTTTATTATTTTTTCACTCGAAGGCGGGATGATGATTGGCTTATTGAAGCATACCGTTGGTGGTGTGGACGGAGGACCCGGGTTACCTGTTGTGAACTGGAGTAATGAGCATGGAGATTTACGTATTGCACATTTTTTAGGGATCCATTCCTTACAGGTCCTACCCCTGTTCGGATACTACATTTCGAGAACAAAGACCCAGACTATACTTTTTTCCGCCGTGTATTTTCTTCTTTGTTCAGCCTTGTTTTTACAAGCAATTAATGGAATACCTTTGTTTTTCTAACTTCCTTTATGCAAAAGATACTATTCATCGGTGCGTCGGGTATGTTGGGTAAACCAGTCGCCCTTGAATTGCTCAGGGCAGGATTTCATTTGACCCTGCTTGCAAGGGATACTGAAAAGGTGGAAAAACTCTTTCCCAACATTCCGGTTATAAAAGGTGATGTATTTGACATTGGTTCATTAGAATCCGCAATGAAAGGACATGAGATGGTTTACTTAAATCTTTCCGTTGCACAAACTTCCAGGAAAAGCGACTTGCAACCGGAAAGAGAAGGCATAAAAAATATTATTGAAGCATCCGGGAAAACGGGGATTAAGCGTATAGCATATATTTCTTCGTTGATAAAAAATTATGAAGGAATGAACGGCTTTAGATGGTGGTCGTTTCAAATAAAACAAGCTGCGGTCGAGATTATTAAAAGGTCGGGATTGAACTACAGTATTTTTTACCCTTCAACTTTCATGGAAAGCCTCGATCAGCAAATGCTGCAAGGTTCAAGGCTGATGCTGGTAGGAAAATCAGAAGCACCGATGTGGTTTGTTGCAGGAAAAGATTATGGAAGACAAGTAGCGTGGGCATTGAAAAACGCAGGCAACGAAAACCAGGAATATGCGATCCAGGGATCAGAACCGTTTACGTGGGACCAGGCTGCAAAAGTATTTTGTGACAATTATAAGGTTCCTGTAAAACCGATCAAGGCTCCCCTGGTTCCATTAAAACTTGCCGGAATTTTCAGTCAGCGGCTTAATTATGTCTACCACATTTGCGAAGCAATGAACAAGTATCCTGAGAAATTTGAAAGTGAGCGTGCCTGGAACGATCTCGGCAAACCCACGATAACCCTGGCAGATTATGCTACTTCTTTAAAACCCTAAGTCTATATGATCAGATCAATTTTAGTTCTCTTTATTCTTAGCCTTAATCTTAACCTTAGCCTCTTTTCTCAAAAATCGACGGACAAATACCTGATCATCGGCACCTATACATCCGGTGCAAATGACGATGGTATTTATGTTTATAAATTCAATACGGAAACCGGTGACAACAGTTTTGTCAGTTCAATTAAAACCTCCAATCCCTCTTTTCTTGCCATATCAGCCAATCAGAAATATGTTTATGCAGTGAATGAGACTGCAGATACCACAAGATTTACCGTGACGGGCTATATCGCAGCATTTGCATTTAATAAAGCATCGGGTACATTATCCTTTCTTAATAAACAGGAATCCGGTGGTAAACATCCCTGTTATGTTGCCATAGATAAAAGTGGTAAATGGGTTTTTGCAGGTAATTATAGCAGTGGATCTGTTGCAGTGTTGCCCGTGAAGCCAAATGGTATGCTTGATAGCGCAAAACAGGTGATACAACATGAAGGAAGCAGCGTGGTAGAAGGTCGCCAGGAGGAACCACACGTTCATGCAACTTTTTTAAGCCCTGACAATAAGACTTTATATGTGCCTGATCTTGGAATTGATAAGCTTATGATTTATAAGTTCGATAATAGATCAGGCAACTTGTCTGAAGGCAATATGCCATTTATGATCACCGAGCCGGGGGCAGGTCCAAGACATTTCGATATTCATCCGAATGGTAAGTATGCTTACCTGATGCAGGAACTGACTGGTATCGTTTCAGTTTATAGAATACTCAAAGACGGGAGCCTGGAGTCTATCCAGGATATTTCAGGTCTGCCCCGTGAATACATTGGACCTGTTGGCAGCGCCGATATACACGTTTCGCCCGATGGAAAATTTTTATACTGCTCCAATCGTGGTGAAAGCAATACGCTTGGCATTTTGCAAGTTGATCCGAAAACGGGATGGTTGACCTGGGTCGGTGATCAATCGACAATGGGTAAAACACCACGTAATTTCAATTTTGATCCAACCGGCAATTTTCTTTTGGTTGCCAATCAGAATAGTAATGACATCGTAATCTTTAAAAGAGACAAGCAAACGGGATTGCTCGAAGATACCGGTAAAAGGATCAGTGTGTCAAAACCTGTTTGTTTGAAATGGATAAATGTGGAGTGATAAAGTGCTAAAGCACTTTTGAATTGCGAAGGGAAACTCTAATCCCCGACCTAAAGGTCGGGGCAATTGAAGGTCGGGGCAATTGAAGGTCGGGGCAATTGAAGGCTGGGACAATTCAATTGCCCCAGCCTTTAGGCTGGGGTTACGAACAACAACTACTTGATATAGGGCTTTAGCCCTTTTTGTAAGATAATGATGAACATATCAAAGCAACAGATAATCGACGCACACGAAAGAATAAAGCCCTCTATTCATAACACTCCCGTTCTTACTTCAAAAACACTCAATCAAATTTCAGGTGCCGAGATCTTTTTCAAATGCGAGAACGTTCAAAAGATCGGTGCTTTCAAGATCCGTGGTGGAATGAATGCTGTTTTATCACTGCCGGAAGAAAAAAGAAAAAAAGGGATTGCGACCCATTCATCGGGCAATCATGCACAGGCAATTGCTTTTGCAGCAAGAGAAGTGAGGACAAAAGCCTTTATCGTAATGCCGGATAATTCACCGGCGGTAAAAGTAGACGCAGTACGAGCGTATGGCGCAGAGATTTTTTTTTGTGAGCCGAATCAACTGGCGAGAGAAAGTCTTTTGCAGGAAGTAGTAGACAGGACCGGTGCAGAGTTTATTCACCCTTATAATAATTATGCAGTGATAACAGGCCAGGCAACCTGCGCCAAAGAGTTGATAGAAGAAATTCCGTACTTGGATTTTATTATTACACCAGTTGGTGGCGGAGGGTTATTAAGCGGGACGCTATTAAGCGCTCACTATTACTCTCCTTCCACAATTGTTTATGCCGGCGAGCCCGAGGGTGCAGCAGATGCACTTTTGTCAATTAGGAACAATAGAATTGAAAAGGCTCCCTATGTAAAAACAATTGCCGATGGATTGCTGACAACGCTGGGCGATAAAACTTTTTCGATCATTAAGCGATATGTGAAAGATATCCTGACGGTAAGTGACGAGGAAATAATAAACGCTATGCGGCTGGTTTATGAAAGAATGAAACTGGTAGTCGAGCCAAGTGGTGTTGTTCCCCTTGCTGCTTTATTAAACCATATGGAAATTTTTAGGGGTAAAAAAGTTGGAGTGATCTTTAGTGGTGGTAATGTTGAATTGAGGAAGTTGGGTGAATGGTTCGCCTAGCGATCACTTACGTTGTATTTGGATGCCTGCATTCCTCCCAATAATCAAGTATCAATTTGATCATTTGCTTTTGTTCCTCGTATGAATTTTTCTTTTGAAAAAAACCCTGCACCGTCATATGAGTATAGGCATCGTTTACTACTTTTTGACTGACGGCAGTGGAAACGAAAACAAACGGGATGCTTTTTTTCCTCAGGGCCTTATCCTCATCAATCTTTTGTTTAAATTCAATCCCGGTTAATCCCGGGATATTCACGTCACAGAAAATGACATAGGGTTGCTCTGTGGTGCTTTTTAAATAGAAAAAAGCCTCCTCACAATTTTTAAACCAGATAACCGGATTGGGAATACTTAGATCTTTAAGAATATCCTCCAACACATCGCTGTCATCAGCATCATCATCTATCAGAATTATCGGCCCCGATTTCATAAACACATTTTCATAAAGGTATCGAAATAAACCAGCGGGCTGCCACCTATACAACTTGATTTTAACAGTAAAACATCAAAATGCATTTATAGGAACCAAATAACTATGCATACTCAAATCATAATCAAAATGAGTTTTTCGCGCAATGCCAGGCTTGAATTATTCTTAACACTGATCACAAGCTACAGGGGTCAACGGTTTTATTTTTTGTTTCTTATTAACCAAACGATCAGAAGCAGATTTAGTACAAGTGAAATTATCAACCAAATTGAAACCCTGTTTTTGGGTTGCCCCGTTGTCAAAGGCGGGGTTTTTTGAGTAGTCAACGAATCTTCGCCCGTGTTGCCCTGGTTTGTATCCGTTTGAATTCGACGCGAAGCTTGATTGGGCAAAACGAGATCCATATAAGGAACAGTAATGTCTTTTAGTAAATAAACTCCTATCCTGTTTTGTTGAATGATCTTTACCGCAGTAAAACTGTTAATAATATAAGAGGCTGTCAACTCATTTTTGACTGCGTCAAAATCTGTGATCGTATCGTTTGTCTGAATAATTATTGTGTCTTTGGAAACAGATAAGTCACACTTGAATTTATATCTCTCAGGGTTTTCCTCTTTCAGGTGTGACAGGATAGCGTTGGCCATATCAATACCATCCCCGGATATATTAAATAATTCTTCGAATTGTTTTGGCTCCAGATAATTGTAACCCGTGGATCTTTCCAGAATATCTTCCCTTATCCAGGCACCTTGTATGTATTCCTTTTGAACATAAATAAAGTAGGTGAACCAATCCGTTGCAAAGATGCTTTGTCCGATGATTAAGAAAAATATGATTGCCGGAAGTCGTTTCACTTTTATATTGTTGGCGCTTTATTCAGCAGCCAATTTTTGAGGATCGGTTACTCTTTCTGGTCATGGCCTGATTATGCGTCTTGATTGGCATAGTTAAATTATTTTTATACTACCAGCAAAACCTTGAAAAGTCCTTTCTTCAATTTCACCCGCTTGTTCTGAGTCGATCATATTAAATGAAAAAATGTAGTCGCCTTTCTCAACTATGATAGTCCAGGTTTTACATGCGTAGCTTTTCTGGTGCTCTATGGATTCAAATGTCCATGTCCATTCGGAGTCGAAGCCGTTGCATTGAGATAAATTATATGGTGATATATTCCTTACTGTTTTATAGTCTTTAAAAAGCCTTGCTGAACCATAGGCAATCATACCAACAATTTTTTCAAAGTCGCCCTGGATATATTCATCGTCGTAAAGTTCGATTATGTCGCTCTTATGATTAATAAAAATTGTTATAGCGGGGGAGAATTTTTCGCTGTGCTCAGGAATATCAAGACCATACTTAGCGATCACGAGTACAGGATCGCGTAGCTCCTTCCAAACTTCATCTTTATCAGGCTCGAATTCCTCCGAAAGCAATTGATCAGATTTTAGCTTACCAAAATCTGTAACGGAAACAAAACTCCATCCTTTCGGTTTTGTCAGTAAAAAACCAAATTTTTTGTTTACATAGTTATCGGAATTGATTGCGACAGCTTGTAAAGGGTTAATTGAAAGTCCCGTCATCGCAAGACTTACATACTCCAAAAATTTGCGTCGGCCTAAACCCATAAACCTATCGATAAAACTTTTTTAATCTTGTTTTTGCCTTATTAAACACATTCCTCCCCTTATCAATCCCACTTCGCAGTCTCTTTTGTTCTTCTGCCGGCAAATGAATAAAGTCCAGGCATTCCTTGCTGCAAGTGCCTTCATATTTTTCTTTGCATTCATCGCATTGGATAAAAAGCAGGTGACAGGCATCATTCACACAGTTTACGTGTGTATCTGCCGGCTTGCCACATTGATGACATTGCGAGATGATCTCATCTGTTACCCTCTCTCCCAGCCTTTGATCAAATACAAAATTCTTACCATGAAATTTTATTGGCAGTCCTTTTTCTTTGGCCTGGTTCACATAATTAATAATACCACCTTCCAAATGAAAAACATTTTTAAACCCTTTATGCAGCATATAGGCTGAAGCTTTTTCACATCGAATGCCGCCTGTGCAATACATGATGATGTTTTTATCCCTGCTATCCTTCATCATATCAATAGCCATTGGCAATTGCTCACGGAAAGTATCTGAAGGGATCTCAATTGCATTTTCAAAATGGCCAACCTCGTATTCATAGTGATTCCGCATATCGATCACTATGGTCTCTTTATCATTGGTCAATTGATTGAACTGTTCCGCATCAACATACCGGCCTTTATTAGCCATATCAAAAGTTGGGTCATCAATACCATCGGCAACTATTTTATTGCGCACTTTTATATCAAGCACATAAAAGCTTTTGCCGTCATCATCAACTGCGACATTGAGACGAAGTCCTTTTAACAACTCAAATGAATAGAGGTAATTTCTGAATGCTTCAAGATTGGCTGCCGGTAAACTTACCTGTGCATTGATCCCTTCCGAAGCGATATAAATTCTTCCCAACAACCCCAGTTCTTTCAATTGACGATAGAGTTCATTTCTGAATAGGTTCGGGTCCTCGATCTTGAAATAAGAATAAAAGGAAATGGTGATTCTGGGAGTGGGATCGTTCTTGATACGCTCTTTGAGCTCCTTGCGGGAGATGCGGTTGTGCAATGCTGCCATCTTGTTTGAATTTTAATTCCAATTGCTCAGAATCCCGATTGCAGGTCAGGCAAAATTCTAAAGCGGGGCAAAGATAAAGAAGAAGTCTGAGGTCGGAATTGGAAAAGTCTTTATGATAGTTAAGGCTGGTGTGTTCATCGGACTTCAGACTTCCGACCTCAGACTTCGTTCATTAATCATCCGACCGGCTACGACCTCCTAGTCCTCTCACCAGCCCGATGCGGAAGTTGCTATCAAACTTTTCGCCATCTTTCTGTGACCAGTAATAGTCAATGCGAATGAATTTTAAAATGTTCTCAAGTCCAACAAAAAATTCGGTGTAATCGGTTTGTCCATAATGAAAGGCGTTGACACCACCCACCAGGTACCAATTTAATTTTCTGAAACCGGGGATCTTATTTGTCAAAAAACCATTGAAATGATGTTCGATATGAGCCAACGCATAAAATTTTGCAGTATTGCTGAACTGATAGATCGGTAATATCTGGAAGCTGTTCAAATATTCCGTAGCCAGTCGGGAGATATTTCCATTGAAGTGCTGGTAATCGGGCACTTCAACTTTGTTCTTTTCAATAAAGCCACCCATGCCCAGTCGGTAATTCAATACACCAATTAATTTCAACCGCCAGATATCTGTTACGGAAAAACGCCATTTTGTATAATCTACATCGCTTCCTACTATCTCATCAAAAACACGCGTATATCCAATCGTAAATGCGGGCCACCTTGAACCGATGTTGATCTTTTGGTCGGGCAGCTCGATATACTTTGAACCCGGTTGCCAGGTTATTCCAAAATTCAATGTAAAGGCCTGGTGTCGTTTAATATTTTCTGCTACTAACTCATCCGGATAATTTGGTGTGAACTGCCTCCCGTTCCGTTTAAAAAAAGAATAATCCGTAGTGTTGTCCAGCGGCATCCTGTCCTGGTAATCGAAACCTACGCTCCAGGTCAACCCATCGCCGATACCTTTTGTAAATGACCCCCGCAAATACCATGCTTCATAAAGCTTTAACAGGTTCTTTCTGCCAATAAGCGTTGCCAGCGTATTACTTCTCGCCCCGATCGGGCTCGCATTGTTAAATTGGAAAACTCTTTTTCCTCCCGATATATTTATTGAAGAAACATATTTTTTGCCAAAAGTATATGTGGAACCTATCCAGGCATTGAAATGGTGATTGCTGAAACCATATCGTAAATTAGGGCTGATCCGTATACTCCTTCTGCCTACTGTTGAATCAAGCCGCTTTGACCAGCTTCCGCCCGCATTGAGCACGAGCCCTTCAACTATATTATAACTCACTTGTTCTGTCAGTGATCGAAAATAATAACTCGCTCTTTTTTTCTCATTACTGAAACTCTGTCCCGTCAACAAAATCCCGCTCAACGTGACCTTATTCCTCACCCGATCAATAGAATCAAGATAAGTTGGATTTTTTGTCAGTTGTTCAAGACTGTCTTTCTTTTTATAATCCCTCATTTCTTCATCCAACAAT
>JAICPX010000182.1 GCA_025929635.1 Chitinophagaceae bacterium | reverse complement strand
TATGTGTTTTTTCGTTCATCGTGTTATCGGAGCCCCTAAATCCCTGCCTGCCGGCAGGCAGGCCCTAAAGGGGACTTTGGAACATTTCTCATGAAACAATAATTACCTTCCATACCCTACTCTCTTATCTTCTGACTTCTGACTTCTGACTATCGACTATAGACTATAGACTTATTTACTCATCCGATTATACTTTTTCATGATCTGAACTACTTTTTCCTTTGGCAACCCATACACTTTATTTCCATCGATACCCTCCATCGTTTCCCCCGCAAACAACGCATTGATGATCGCTTCTTCTGTTGCCTGTATCGTTGCCGTGAATAATAAGTTCATTGTTTCATTCGACATGGTTGTGACCTGTTTTTCTTCTGTATTACTAAATGCATCTTTATTGGCGGTAGAGAATGCAATAAAAATATCACCCGAACTGTTTCCACCTATAGCACCTGTGCGGGTAAGACCCAGCGGTATTCTTTGCGCTAATCTTTTTATCTGGCCGGGCAGCAGCGGGGCATCCGTTGCCAGGACAATAATTATCGAACCAAGCTCCTGCTCAAGTGGCTTTTGTTTTGTGGTTACACCTGAAATTTGCAATCCTAAAGTATCTGTCATTTCTTTTCCAACAGGTACACCTGAAATAGTCAGCTGTGAACGCCCGCCATGATTGGCCTGCACCAATACGCCTACCGTATAACCACCCGCTTGTTTATTGATCACTCTTGATGAAGTACCAATTCCTCCTTTGAATCCATAACAGATCATGCCGGTGCCACCTCCTACTCCACCTTCTTTTACGGCGCCCGATCTTGCACTATCCAATGCAGCAAATACATTTTCTTTTTTTACGTGCTGGCCATTGATATCATTTAATATTCCATCATATGTTTCTCCAACTACCGGGTAAGCAAACCAATAATCTTTAAAGATCGGTGTGTAGTATTTATGCTGATCCATCCATTGCCATGTTGCATCCCTGACAATTCCGACACTGCCTGTATTAGTAATTAATATTGGCGTTTCCAAGAATCCCGATTCGGTGATCCAGTGTGTACCGGTCATATCACCATTTCCATTCAACGCATAAAAGTTTGCATAGCAGGGATGGAATTCTTTTCCATGTGGTAAGATGGCCGTTACACCGGTTCGGATGGGACCTTGTCCTTTTACGAGTTTGCCGCTGCCTTTTATGATTGTTGAATGCCCGACGGTTACATTTCCAACATCAGTGATTGCATTGCTTTTCCCGGGTGTACCGTCAAAAGGAATTCCATAATCTCTTGCTCTTTTTGTCTGGCCCTCTGCGGAAAATGCAATCAGGATGGTAAGTCCTAGAATTAATTTCATAAGCGGCATTTAGATTGGTTCGTATAGTTTTTTGGGCTAAGAGAATAAAAGAGAAAAGGAGTAAAAGAGTAAACCAGTCATTCTCCTTTTCTCGTAAAAGAGTAACCCGCTGCACTCCTTTTCTCTTTTTCTCTTTTGACCTCTTAGCCTATTTCTTTGTCTGCTATCGAGATTGCATCACTGATAATTGCTAAACCTTCGTCAACCTGTTCCTTGTTGATACAAAGCGGTGGTGCAATGAAAATATAATTCCAGCGAACGAATGTGTACATACCGAGATCTTTTATCCTGGCCGCCACTTTATTCATTACCATCATTTCATCGGGTTTTGCATTGTAGGGCGCCATCGGTTCCTTTGTTTTCCGGTTTTTTACCAGTTCCAGACAACCCAGCAAGCCTGTATTTCTCCAATCACCGATACTGGGGTGTTTTTGTTTTAATTTTTCAATTTCGGAATCAATATATTTTCCCATGGCAACTGTATTCTCTATTAACCCATCATCTTCATAGATCTTAAGGACTTCTAACCCGGCAGCGCAGCAAACCGGGTGAGCAGAATAAGTGAGCCCGAGAAAAAGAACCTTATCATCATATTGCGCTGCGATTTTGTCCGAAACGATAAGTGCACCCAACGGTAAATAACCAGAAGTGATCCCTTTTGCAGTTGCGATCATATCCGGAATGATATCATGATTCTCCACCGCAAACCATTTTCCGGTTCGGCCAAAACCACTCATGACTTCATCAGCGATCAATAAAATGCCATGACGATCACAGAGCTCACGAACTTTTTTCATGTAGCCCACCGGGTATTTCAAACATCCGGAAGAACCCGATTCACCTTCTAAAATAATTGCAGCAATATTCTGAGGGCCTTCAAATGCGATCACTCTTTCCAAATTAGTGACAGCGTCTTTGAGTAAATTCTCTTCACCATACTCCCACCGATAAGCGATTGGAATATCGAAATGAACAAAGTTGGGCGCTTGTTGTGCATCTGATGCCAATTTACGGGGATCACCGCCGGCAGCCATGGCTCCATAGGTGGCACCGTGATAAGCCTGGTATCGCGCAAGGATCTTATGCCGGCCCGTATGCATTCTTGCCAGCTTAACCGCATTGTCGATTGCTTCAGCGCCACCGATCGTAAACAAAGTCCTGTTCAATCCTTTTGGTGCAATTGATGCCAATTTTTTTCCTAAGTCGCCGCGGGCCTTTGTCACACAACTCGGCGTTACATAACTCACCTCCTGCATTTGTTTGGTAACCGCTTCCGTTACTCTTTGATTACCGTGACCAATGTTTACATTCATCAACCCGGAAGAAAAATCAATATAGCGTTTGCCATCATAATCATACAAATAAACGCCTTCGCCATATTTTACAGCGATCGGCGCAATTCCTTTTTGCTTGCTCCATGAAAACAAAGTATAATCAAGATTATCCTGTATGATCTCTTGTGCTTCTGAAATGGTTTTTGTTTGTGACATAAAATTATATTTTGTTATTCCCCGGTTTACTCACTCTTACTTCAAAACACTTCCGAATCTATCATATTGTTCTAATCTAAGTCGCCCCTTCGTCATTGCGCTCCCGCCAAAGGCGGGAGAAGCAACGGGGGACAGGGGGTTTAATTCCTTAGGTGCATGCCGTGTCGCGGTGTTATATGCATTCTTCTTACAGATCTTGAAGAAAGCTTTTCATTGATTAGTATGGCAGTGATCCTAACCGTAACGGTCACCTGCACATCTTTATAATCGTTATGTAAACAGAAATGATAAGCCCTGTCGCCCGGTTCCATTTTTGAAAAATCATTAACGATCTTACCACCTTTTTTAATAAACCTGAATTGTTGTCCGCTCTGGAATAGTTCTGCATTTTCATTTTCGACGATCCAGTAATTGATATGCTGACCGGTATCAAGTTTTGTAAGATAGGAGTTTGCTTCCAATGCTACCGCTGCTAAAGGATTGTATTTAGGAAATTTCTCAAGTACCGGGCCGGCATTTGCATTGAGTTCTTTTACTGCATCCATAAAAACCTGTTGACCGGCTCTATCTGCATAGATATAATAACTCCACGCTACTGTATTCTCAGGCAGGGTAAAATTAAATGTTGTCTTGCTGCTCCCCGGTGCCGTCAATGGGTTGACTCTTACATTCCTTTCCTGGAAATTGTTAATAACTGTATCTGACCTGTCGATATATGTTTCCACTT
The DNA here is from genome assembly GCA_025929635.1 of Chitinophagaceae bacterium. Taxonomy (GTDB): domain Bacteria; phylum Bacteroidota; class Bacteroidia; order Chitinophagales; family Chitinophagaceae; genus VBAS01. Next base: position 4,966 of record JAICPX010000182.1, on the reverse strand, counting down.
CTGTTGTCCACGCAGTATCGTTATAGCTATCAAAGTACACTGTTGAATTGAACTTTTGTGTGGCAGCACTTGCCGGTATGCGTTGAATCTTGTATTTACAGGCTCTTGGCAATAGTGCAGAGTTGGCGAACCTGAATTTATAAATAGCAGTTCTTGGTATCGTGATCGTTTTGTTCTCGATCTTACTTGTTTTGATATCCATGAATCTTGAGTTCGCCGGCATCTCCAATATCTCAATCTCTTTCATTTCCTTTCCACTGGCTTCTTCAAAACTAAAAATGAGCTGATCGCCTTCGGCAAAACCGTAGTAAACCACTTCTTCACCTTTGATGCCAACTTTCACAACACTTTCCGCAACGTCAATTGGTTGCTGGCCGTAAGCAAATATGGATAACAACCCGGCAAAAATCATTGGCAGAAAATATTTCCTTGCCATAAACTTTCTTTAGATAGGTGGTATAATATTTATGTTATCAACTTTAGTAATTCTACTCAACTGCTGTTGCGTCGCATGCCGACGCTTGCGGTCGGCATCCCGAAATTTATTGTCGGGATTCTTATACGTTCAGTAATTCTATTCACCAATTTCTTGAACCTCTCTCCACCGGCGTCAATTATTTTAGTAAATGTTCGATTCAAAGACGTTCAATTCTGTATGGCGTTGCATAAGTTATCTGAATTCCGGCCTCACCCTCCTTCTCCCTCTCCGTTACTTCCTGCTTCGCTTAGCTCGCAGTCGCAATGACGAGAGAGGGAGCGGTGCTGTAATGCAATACCAAACTGTATGTTTTCCACTTCAACAACAAACATATCCAAACAACTGATGTCTGCTCGATCTAAGTCCTCCCTTTTGGGGGACAGTGGTGGGGATTTCGACCTCTCCCTCCATCTCCCTCTCCGTTGCTTCCTGCTTCGCTTAGCTCGCAGTCGCAATGACGAGAGAGGGAGCGGTGCTGTAATGCAATGCCAGGCTTTATCACTTCCACTTCATCATTGATATAATTCCAGACAATAAGAGTTCGTTCAATCTAAGTTCCCCCAAAGGGGGACAGGGGGCCGGGGGCCGGGCCCTAGCTCATCCAATTCACTCCAGCTTCCGGATTCCACTTCACCGTACTCTTCTTCAGCTTTGTCCAAAATTCAATTGAACTTTTTCCTGTTATATCACCAACACCAAACTTACTTTCATTCCATCCACCAAACGAAAATGGTTCTCGAGGTACCGGCACACCTACATTCACACCGATCATTCCTGCACTGGCATGATCGATAATATATCTTGCCAGGCCACCATTTTGCGTGAATACACTTGCTGCATTGCCATAAGGATTGGCATTCTCTATGGCCAATGCTTCATCAACCGTGTTTGTCCGCATAATAGAGATCACGGGACCGAAAATTTCTTCTTTGGCTACACTCATTTCAGGTTTTACAAAATCGATCACTGTCGGCCCAACATAAGTTCCATTTTCTTTTCCTTCCACTTTAGCGCCACGACCATCAACCAGGATTTTTGCGCCATCCTTTTCAGCATCGCTAATGTATCGTTCAATTCTTTCTTTTGATTCTTTACTGATAACCGCTCCCAAATTTTTTCCCGGAACTATCTTTCTTGCTTCATCACATATTTTTTCAATGATATGATCAACATTGCCAACGCCTACCATCGCACTTGCGGCCATGCATCGCTGACCGGCACATCCACTCATGCTTGCCGCAACATTTTGCGCCGTCATATCTGCTTTTGCATCGGGCAATACCATCAAATGATTCTTTGCTCCACCCAATGCCAATGCTCTTTTGAATTTTTGGGTTGCTCTTTGATAAACGATCTTGGCAACTTTTGTAGAACCAACAAAAGAAACAGCTTCAATTCCTGGATGATCACATATTGCTTCGACAATTTCGCTATCACCATGAACAACATTGAAAACCCCATCAGGTAAGCCAGCTTCTTTTAAAAGTTGTGCCAATCTTCCCACGCTCAACGGAACTTTTTCAGAGGGTTTTATCACCATACAGTTTCCCAATCCAATTGCATTGGGGATTGTCCAGTTTGGAACCATGCTTGGAAAATTGAATGGAACTATGGAAGCGACAACTCCCAATGGCACATGCTCTGTTCTGCATTCAACTCCTTTGCTTACTTCCAATACTTCACCAGTTACCAATTGTGGTAATGAGCATGCAAACTCGGTAAGTTCTATACATTTTTCAATTTCTGCTGTAGCCTCACCGATTGTTTTGCCATTCTCCTCGCTAACCAAAGCAGCCAGCTCCTGGAGGTTTTTTTCCAATAAATATTTATACTTATAAAAAACCTGTACCCGTTCTTTGATCGGCATATGGCTCCAGTTTGGAAAAGCAGCTTTGGCAGCTTTCACAGCATTGTCCAGGTCCTTTGCAGTTGACATCGGCACTTTGGAAAGCAGGTTGCCATCAAGTGGTGAGATAACATCCAATGTCCGGGCAGATGAAGCATCGACAAATTGCCCGTTTATATAGTTCTGAACAGGAGAATATTTCATATGATTATAGTTAAGGAATTGGGTCAGATAACCAAATATGAATTTAGCTGATTTTTGGGAGAAAATACCAGCCACGGAGACACGGAAAACAGAGAGTCCAATTCTTCGCGACTTCCGTGCCTCCGTGGCATGAAACAAAGCTTTTAGTATTGCAAAAACACTGAACTAACTTTCTTCATCAACTCCCTGATCTTGGAATGATGTTTCTCACTCACCGGCCAAACCGGTAAGCGGAAATAGTTTTCGCATAAGCCCATTTCAGAAAGATAGGCTTTTACACCGCTGGGGCTGCCTTCAGCAAACATGGAGGCGATAATATCAATGTATTTTAAATGGATCGGTAACGCTTCATTGTATCTGCCCGCCAGGCAAAGACGCACCATCTCAGAATAATCTTTTGGATATGCATTGGCAACAACAGAGATCAATCCTTCAGCACCATCAGCGATCATTTGCAGGGTGATCGGATCATCACCGCTGATGACCATGAAATCTGCCGGTTTATTCTTAACAATATAGTTGATCTGCGCAAAATCGCCACTCGCTTCTTTTGTTGCAAATATGTTTTTGCATTGATTCGCGATCCTTACCTGTGTTTCGCCTGTCACATTCATTCCCGTGCGTGAAGGAACATTGTACATAATGATCGGCAATGGGGTTGCCGCATCCAACGCTTTAAAATGCTGAAACAAGCCTTCCTGGTTAGGTTTATTATAATACGGCGACACTGAAAGAATGGCATCATATCCATGCAGGTCAAAATTGTGAAATCCTTCGATCACTTCATGTGTATCATTGCCGCCAATACCGGCAACCAATGGCACGCGACCGGCATTGATCTTATTTACAAATGAAAATACTTCCTGCTTCTCCTTACCATGTATCGTTACACTTTCACCTGTTGTTCCCAGCACAACCAGGTATTCACACCTGCCATCAATAATATGATTGATGACTTTTTCAAATGATGTCCAATCGATACTGCCATCCTGGTTGAATGGTGTAACAATTGCGACACCGGTGCCACGGAACATTTCACGAAGAGACATAAACGATTTTAGATTTTAGTTTTCGGATTTTAGATTTAGCTGAATAAAGTTACTGAAAGTACAAATGTGCGACGCATCAAAAGCTAAATGGAATTACGAAAGCTGACCTCATCCTCCTTCTCCATATGGAGAAGGAGCGGTTCTTTAGTACAAATCCAACCGATATAACTCCCATTTCAACAATAAAATATTTCCAAACAAGTAGTGACTGCTGGATCTAAGTCTCCCCTTTAGGGGGACAGGGGGTTATTCTTCCCAAAATCCCATCTTCCCAAACTTCGCGATTCGTTGCTTTACCCTGTCCTCAGCACCCAGTTGTTTTAATTCTTTCACTACGGGAACCAAATGTGTCTTTAATATCTGTGCCGACTCATCATAATTCCAATGGGCCCCGCCATCAGGTTCGGGAATGATGCCATCGATCAATCCAAACTTTAGCATGTGATCGGCAGTAAGGCGAAGTTGTTCAGCCGCCACTTCTTTCTTATCCCAGCTCCGCCAAAGAATAGATGAACAACTCTCAGGACTGATAACAGTGTACCAGGTATTTTCCATCATATAAACACGGTCGCCAACACCAATGCCTAATGCACCGCCACTTGCTCCTTCACCAATGATCACACATATCACGGGAACCTTTAACCGGATCATTTCATAAATATTTCTTGCAATCGCTTCCCCTTGTCCTCTTTCTTCGGCTTCGAGACCAGGGTAAGCGCCAGGCGTATCGATCAACGTAACAACCGGTTTATTGAATTTTTCTGCAAGCTTCATCAGTCGTAATGCTTTCCGGTAACCTTCGGGGTTTGCCATTCCAAAGTTCCGCATCTGCCGCATTTTGGTATTGATCCCTTTTTGCTGGCCAATGATCATTACGGTCTCTCCTTCCAGGTTTGCAAATCCACCGATCATTGCTTTATCATCTTTTACATTGCGATCGCCATAAAGTTCCAGAAAACATTTAGTCATTTTTTCAATATACTTCAATGTATAAGGACGATCAGGATGACGGCTCAACTGAACCCGTTGCCAGCTGGTAAGGTGATCGGTGATCTCTTTTCGCTTTTGTAAAATGCTTTCTTCGAGCTGACGGATCGGCTCACTCATATCCATCTTATTCTTCTCCGCATCGTGCTTGTACTTCTCTATAGTTTCAATCAGATCCTTGATCGGTTTTTCGAAATCAAGAAACTGTCGGTTAGCGTTGGACGGCATAGGCTGAAAATGAATGGCGAATGTAAGAATAAAATAATAATAGCCTTAATCCCTGTCTGTCAACAGGATATTCTTTCTCTAACGGCATAATCATTGCAACATCTATTTAAGAGTATGAAACAAATTGCTTTTCTGTGGCTCTGGTTTTTGATGCCGATCAACGATTATTGCCAG
>JAICPX010000141.1 GCA_025929635.1 Chitinophagaceae bacterium | reverse complement strand
TGCACTCAGCTCGAAGACCTTGATTCGATAACGGAAAGATTAAAAAAGAATGAACCTGTTCAGTATGTCCTTGGAGAAGCCTGGTTTGCCGGGATGAAATTTAAAGTAAATAGAAATGTATTGATACCAAGACCGGAAACAGAAGAGTTGGTTGATTGGGTAGTAAAAGAAGTAAATGCTCAAGCATCAATGCTCAATGTTCAATGCTCAATTGTAGATGTTGGAACAGGCTCGGGCTGCATTGCAATTGCGTTAAAAAAGAAGCTTCCTGAAGCGAAACTAACAGCCATAGATGTTTGCAGTGAAGCTTTATATACCGCCGCAGAAAATGCGACGGAACTAAATGCTGATGTAAATTTCATTCTACTCGATTTTCTTGATGAAGAAGAATGGAAGGAACTTGATAAATATGATATAATAATCAGTAACCCACCTTATGTAAAACAAAGTGAAAAAAGCTCAATACATGAACGTGTCACGTCATTCGAGCCCCACATGGCTTTGTTCGTGGCTGACGATGACGCTTTATTGTTTTATAAAAAACTTGCCCGCTTCTCCCTGCAGCACTTAAAAAACCGCGGAAGCTTGTTTGTTGAAATAAATGAAGCGTTGGGTAATGAAGTTGTCAGGCTCTTTCAATCAACAGGATTCTCAGATGTTCAACTGAGAAAAGATATGCAGGGAAAAGATAGAATGTTGAAAGCAATGAATTAATACTGACATCGGACAAACTTTATCTTAAATTCTCCCATACTGGTTATTCCATAGTCAAATATCAAATAGTCATCATCTAAAAAAGAAACAGAAATTGTTTCAGTCACTCCGGGAGGGGTTGCCTGTAACGTTAATTGGCGGTTGATATGATCATATTGATAAGCACCGTTTCCTGTCGGCGTACATTGTTGACCTGAATAAGTACCGTCTGCTCTTAGTGTCAGGAAATAGGGAAACCTTGGAGCTGCGCTCCAATAATAATTGCCCGTATTATCCCGGCTGTAAACAGAGATTTCTCTCCACACCCCTACTATTGAAGTTTGTTTAGGTTTTTGACACGAACCAACAAAAATTAAGATAAAAAAGAGGACCAATAACCTTTTCATGGATCAGGATTAAACCTAAAAATAAGGCCATGAACTTGTTAATGCAATAGTGAATTTACGGGTTATTGCGCCCCCTTGGGATCGACCAATATGGCACTTTTAGCGTTCAACTCCAATGCAATTCGCATTACAGCAACCACATTATCCACGGGAACATTTTTATCAGCATTGATACCGATCATTGCATTGGCAGTATCCTTTAAAATTATGGGTTCGATGGCGGCTTTCAGTTGATCGTAAGGCATTTGTTTACCATTGAGAAAATATTCACCGGTAGGTTTGATATTGACAATTACGGACTGTCTTGTTTTTGTTTCACCTTTTGATTTTGGAACTGTCAAAGGGATAACATTCGGGTTCGCCAGGGTAGAAACGATAAGGAAGAAGAACAACAAAATAAAGAGAATGTCATTCAATGCGCCTGCATGTAACTCCGGTTGTGATTTATATCTTTTTTTGATGTTCATTTACAATTTATTGATCTATTAGCGTGTCGGTTCCTGCAAAATATCCATAAATTCCGCTGCGCTGGCTTCCATCTTGTTGGTCACTTTTGCAATCTGGGAATTCAAAAAGTTATAGCCGATATAAGCGAGCATACCAATGATAAGACCGGCTGCAGAGGTGATCATCTTTGTGTAGATACCACCAGCGATCGAGGCCGGTGTAAATTCACCCGTAGAACTGATGTTATAAAACAACTGCAGCATACCAATGATCGTTCCGAGGAATCCAAGCATTGGCGCAATACCATATACTAATGAAAGAACGGAAAGATTTTTTTCAAGACCATATAATTCAAGCTTCCCCACATTCTCCATGCTATCCTCGATAATATCGATCGGTTTGCCGATACGTTGAATGCCTTTGTCAATTATCCTGGCTACAGGGTTGTTGGTATTCTTGGCAAAGCTTCTTGCTGCTGAGACGTTACCGCTCACAATGTGATCACGAATATGATTCATAAAATTCACATCCAGTGCTCCCGCTTTACGGATAGCGATCAGTCTTTCTGCAAAAAAGAAGATGGCCAGGAATAATAAACCAAAAAGGGGATACATCAACCAGCCCCCCATGTTCATCATTTCAAAAAAGCTCAGGTGTCCGTCCTGGTTTTTATCTGCAAGATTAATGGCACTGTTAACGTTTGCTGCAATCTGTTTCGCTGTGTCAGTCTGTAAAAGATAGATCATTATTTAACTCTTTGGTTCGTAAAAGTAGGCCTATGTGAAAACCTTTCGTTAATAAAATTTTCAACAACTGTGGAAGAACGTGAAAAACGATGCCACGTTGTATTGGGATGCCAAGTTTTGGAGTTCTTTAACAGGAATGAGTGAAGTGTAATACCTGGTTGGTTGCGGCCTGGCTTGTGACTATTAATTATTAGTTATTGATTATTATTAAAGCCTAAGGGGCAACGAATAATTAATAATAAATAATCAATAATATCCCGGATATAACCTCTACTTCGATGAAGTACCCGCCGGTTTCATCATCATAGCCTGAATTTGCTTCATGGTGTTTTCCATTCCCTGTGCACTTCCATCAAGGAAAATAACGTTGCCTTTACCAAACTCAGCAAAGTTCTTTATGGCTTCTGTCCACATGCTGAAAAGGATAACATTGGTATCAAGGTTAGCCTGTTTCATTTGTTCAGCAGCTTCCGTCATACCTTGTGCTACTTCCATACGGAATAAGGCAACACCCTGGCCACGTAATCTCGCTGCCTCCTTTTCCGCCTCCGCAGATATCTTTATTGCATTACCTTCTGCTTCGGCTGATTTTGTCTTTGTAATTAATAAGGCCTGGCCCTCGTTTTCTGCAGCAGCCTTTAGATTATTACTCGCAACCACTTTACTCATCGAATCCAAAATCACTTTATCAAAGGTGATATCATTGATCTGGAGATCCTGCAAATGATAACCCCACGCCTCTAACGAATGATCAACTTCCTCTTTTACATACTCAACTATTTCCTTACGCAGACCGAGTACCTCAGCTTGCTTTTTTGTTGCAACGAAAGAACGGATATTTCCTTCTATTGTCCTGATCAAAGCCTGCATCAGGTCTTTATCGGCAATAAATTTGAATGCGACTTTTTTTATCGTTTCCTCATCCGCGTTTTGCACCGAATATAGCAGCATGCTCTTGAAATATACATTCGCCTGGTCCTGTGTTACTGCCTGGAATTCTAATTCAACGGAACGATTTTGAATGGATACTCTTTTATGAACCGTTTCAATAAATGGGATTTTCATGCGCAGGCCGGGTCTGGCTATACGTTGATACCTGCCAAACATGGTGATAACGCCGATAAAACCCTGGTTAACGGTAAAGAAAGAACTGAAGAGAAGAAAAAAAAGAACTATTATCCACCAATAGTTTGCCCAAAAGTCCTGCATATAGAAGATTTTAAGTGAACGAAAATAATAAGAATTTTAATGGCGGTGGCCGATTAATCTCACCCGGGAATGCTGAATAATCAATTATCTTTAAGTAAAGAATTTTTATGTCACGCAGTTCAAAACTTTTTATCGGGTTGCTGAGTTTTCTGCCGATCATTCTTCTGATCATTTTCTTTGTTATGTTGCTCAGGATGTTCCCTGTATTTTTTGAATGGGAGAAAAATGAGCCAATGCCGCAGGAAGTATTTACAGTTTTTGGGCCATTATTCATGCTTGGTATAGTAATGGGAATATTGTCGCTGGGTTTACTGGTATTCTTTATTATGCATTTGGTAAGAAACAAAACCATGGATGGAACCGAACGGGTCATTTGGGTGCTTGTATTTCTTTTTGCTGGCATAGTGGGTTATCCTATTTACTGGTATATGCGGGTTTGGAAAGATGAGCATACCCCGTTATGATCTTTCATTCCAGATACGAACCAGATGCACCATGGTTTCCACCGCCTTATTCATATCCTGAATGCTGATAAATTCCAGTTTAGAATGAATTGCCTGCTCACCCGCAAATAAATTAGGGCAGGGTAAACCCATAAAGGATAACCTGCTTCCATCCGTGCCACCCCGGATGCTCTCGGTTTTCACTTTCAATCCGGCTCTTTTGATCGCTTCCTTTGCATTATCGACCACTTGCGGATGAAGCAGCAACACTTCTTTCATATTCCGGTATTGCTCGGTCACTTTATATTCAAAGGATGCTTTGGGATAAAGACGCATCAACTCAGCAATCTGGGTACGCAGGTAATCTTCTTTTTTCTTTAATCCCTTTGTTTCAAAATCACGAATGATAAAATCAATTGTACATTTTTCTGCAACACCATCAACCCGTACAGGATGTATAAAACCTCTTTTACCTTCTGTAGATTCCGGTGATAAACGATTTTTGGGAAGTGCTGCAAGAATTTCACCGGCTATCTTTAAGGCATTGATCATTTTGCCTTTTGCATAACCCGGGTGTGCACTAACGCCCTGAATGATCACCTGTACAGCATCAGCGCTGAATGTCTCATCTTCGAGGCTTCCAGCCTCACCGCCATCTAATGTATAAGCTACATCCGCTCCCAGTTTTTTCAGATCAACTTTTTCTGTTCCTCTCCCTACTTCTTCATCTGGTGTAAAAAGGATCTTTATCGCGCCATGCTTTACTTCTTTATTCGTCATTAGAAAATTTGCAAGATCCATAATTGCTGCTACGCCCGCCTTATCATCGCTGCCTAATAAGGTTTTCCCCGAGGCAGTAATGATATCATTGCCAATTTGTGTTTTTAAATAAGGGTAATCTGCCATTTTTAGGATTTGTGAACTGTCATCCGGTAAAACAATATCCTGCCCCTGGTAGTTTTTATGCACAAGGGGCTTTACATCGGTACCGCTACAATCAGGTGCTGTATCAACGTGTGCACAAAAACAGATCACAGGAACATTTTTATCGCTATTGGAAGGGATTGTTGCATACACATAACCCCATTCGTCCATATGGGCGTCGGTGAGTCCAATTTGCTTTAATTCCCCTGCCAGTAAGCTGCTCAGGTCCTTTTGTTTGCCCGTAGAGGGACTTGACTTAGAAAGCGGATCGCTCTGTGTATCTATTTGAACATAACGCAAAAACCTTTCTGCCGCGGTGAACTTGTAGTTTTCAAACATAGTTTTAGAAAAATGGGAAGCGAAGATACGTCGAAGTAAGGAATGATGAATTCTTAATGATGACCTGTCTATGGGCAATGGTGAATGGTCAATGGTGAATATCGAATCTCCATGGGATTGACCGCACACCATTGCCCATTCTCGAAAACAAACAGGGCATTAATTACTGTGAACAAAAATCACTTGCAAAACATAAAATAAGTTTTTACCTTTTATTCCTAAACCAAAACTCGCTATTATGAAAAAGCTCCTCGTCGGCTCCATCGTCGGTAGCCTTATTGTATTTGGATGGCAAACGATCTCCTGGACCATCCTGAAATCACACGACAAGGAATACAGGCAGGCACCTAACCAGGATGCACTGATCAGTTCGCTTAGCCAGCTGCCGGGTGAGGGACAGTATATGATACCCCGCGCTGATCCCAATGCGTCACAAGATGAAATGAACGCTTTCCAGAAAAAAATGCTGGATGAAAAACGACCATGGGCTGTTGTTACCTATCACAAAGAATACGATAGTGATATGATGATGAATATCATTCGCGGCTTTCTGTCCGTACTCATTGGTGTATTCCTTGTTTGCTGGGTCCTGATGAAACAAACGTCTTCCTTCGGCACCACCTTTATGAGTTGTTTATTTATCGGAATTGCAGGGTACTTGTTCATTCCCTATTCTGGACATATCTGGTTTGAAACCCCCGGCGCCATGACTAACTTCATCGATGTACTTGTTGCCTGGGGAATATGCGGGTTATGGTTGGGTTGGTGGCTGAATAGAAAATAATAGTTAGTAATTAGTCATGAGTCGTTAGTCGGTTAAGAACTACAGACTAATGACTCATGACTATTGACTCAACTAGGGCATTATAATTAACGGCTTGCTTCCCACTATCTCCACCAGCTCAATATCAAATATCAGCTCTTCACCTGCCAGCGGATGATTTGCGTCCAGTAATATAACTTCATCTTTTATCTCTGCAATCCTAACCTGGAACTGCTGACCCGAAGCACTGCTCATCACTAATTGCTCTCCCACTTTCAACTCAATATGAGATGGGAATTGTGATCTCGGGTATTCAACTACCATATCCGGATTTTTCTCACCATATGCCTGTTCGGCAGAAATGTTAACCGTCTTCTTGTCTCCTACTTTCATTCCCGTTACCCCATCATCAAACCCTTTTATCACCATTCCGCTGCCCACTTCAAACTCGAGCGGCTCACGTCCTTCTGATGAATCAAATGTCTCTCCGCTTGTAAGACGACCATGGTAATGCACTTTTACTTTGTCTCCATTTTTTGCTTCTTGCATGATAAATATTTTTTTAAGTCAACGATAACAATCCTAATCACCGTCCCTTGCGTCGCACTCTTATACGGTGGTAATTCTGCGGAGCAAATAAGAAGATAAAAAGAATAATGAACCTGCAAGTTAGCCGAAATTACCAAATGCAACCTTTCAAATATTAATTGATGTCTTAATGATAATTTTCCTGAAATTTGATGATATGTATAAAACTATGAGATCGATATTTTTCACTTTTATTGTTTGGGCAAGTGTTTCAACCGGTTGCTCATCACAAAAACTTCAACCCTCAAACATCAACCCTCAAACGATCAAGCCAGCTGCTGAACGAATCAATGTTTACCTGCCATTGATCAAAGGCAAAAGAGTTGGCATTTTTGCCAATCACACCTCAACCGTTGGTAACAGTCATTTAGTTGATACGTTACTAAAGCTCGGTGTAAATGTAGTGGTAGCATTTGGCCCTGAGCATGGTTTTCGCGGAGATACACCCGATGGCATCAAGATCAGTGATTACAGGGATGAAAAAACGGGCGTAAAAATAATATCGCTCTATGGCAGTAAGAGAAGACCAACACCTGAAGATGTAAAAGATGTCGATATCCTGATGTTCGACATACAGGATGTTGGCACACGGTTTTATACCTATATATCTTCGATGCAGGAGTTTTTAGAAGTTGCCCTGGAAAATCATAAGCCATTGATCATTCTTGACAGACCCAATCCCAATGGTTACTTTGTTGACGGCCCGGTGCTGGATATGAAGTATAAAAGCTTTATCGGTATGCAGCCGATACCGATCAATTATGGAATGACGATGGCCGAGTATGCCAACATGCTGTTAGGTGAAAAAATGCTGGCAGGAAAAGCAAATGAAATTCACGCTTATAATATCACCACCACGCCCACAGCCGATACGCCATTTCATGTGCAGTTCATAAAAAATGAGGGCTACACGCATAAAAGTAAATATGTATTGCCTGTACCTCCTTCACCGAATTTGCCAAACATGCAATCCGTTTATTTATATCCGTCCACCTGTTTATTCGAGGGAACATCACTCAGTGAGGGACGGGGAACCGACAAACAGTTCCAGGTTTTTGGTCATCCTGATCTTCCAAAGAACCTGTACTCGTTTACTCCAAATCCAAATGCGGCATCCAAAAGCTCAAAGAACTTTGGAAAGGTTTGTTATGGTTGGTATATTAAAGGCACACCCGAAGAGATCCTGAAACAAGTGGATGGAAAGATACAATTGAAATGGCTGATGGAAGCCTATCGCCTTTTCCCAAATAAAGACAGTTTCTTTCTTAAAGGAAACTCATTTGAACTACGGGCAGGTACTGATCAACTGAAGCAACAAATTAAAGAAGGGAAGAGTGAAGAAGAAATAAGAAAAAGCTGGGAACCAAAACTTAGTGAGTTCAAAACTGTGCGAAAAAAATATTTATTATACGAAGACTTTGAATAACTTTCAGATCAAACTCAACGATTATGTCAACCGAAACCAACCCAACCCCTGCACCTGCAGCATCAGGTATAGATGGAAAAACAATTTCCATTATCAGCTATTTTTCACTAATAGGATGGATCATAGCGTTTGTATTGTATAACAATAACAAATCGAAACTGGCGGCGTTTCATATCCGGCAGTCCCTTGGCCTGATGATCGTTGCTATCGCCCTTTATATCGTGATGTTTATTTTTCTGTTCATCCCGGTTTTAGGGTGGATCATTTCTATCTTAATATACATATCCCTGGTAGGGGTATTTGTACTCTGGATCATTGGTCTTGTTGCCGCTATCAATGGCCAGGAAAAACCGGTGCCTGTAATTGGTAATTTGGCCCAGAGCATGTTGAGTGGGATCAAATGATCCGATCATACATTCAAGCTATTAGACTGTTCAGATTTTTCTGAACAGTTTTTTAATGGTTTGTTTCCCAAAAGATCAGCCTGACCGATTAACTATCTTCGCATCAATGACTAATTACAAAGACCTGAGAATTGTCTTTATGGGCACACCTGAATTTGCTGTTGCTTCGCTCGAAGCACTGGTAAAAGCAAAATGTAATATCGTTGGCGTCATCACTGCCCCGGATAAACCTGCCGGTCGTGGATTGAAAGTGACCGAAAGCGCTGTAAAAAAATTTGCAGTTCGAAAAGGCTTAAAGATCCTGCAACCAGAAAAATTAAAGAATCCTGATTTTCTAAGTGAGTTACGATCATTGAATGCCGATCTGCAGATCGTTGTAGCCTTCAGGATGTTGCCCGAATCTGTCTGGAACATGCCGCCGCTGGGTACCATAAATCTCCATGGGAGTTTATTACCGCAATATCGTGGTGCGGCTCCCATTAACTGGGCAGTGATCAATGGAGAAAAAGAAACGGGAGTAACTACCTTTAAACTCAAACACGAAATTGACACGGGTAATATTTTACTGCAGGAACGATTTCCTATAGACGATAACGAGACAGCAGGAGAAGTGCACGATAAAATGAAAGAGATCGGTGCAAGAGTATTGGTAGAAACGGTGAAGCGAATTGCGGAAGCGACACTGGAAGAAGTCCCGCAGTCGGCAGTCGGTAGTCACCAGTCAGCAGAAGACAGTCAGCAGTCAGCAATGGCAAACATGCAAACAGAAACAGGAGCCTCCAAAGTATCGGAGACCGACACACGACTCACGACTCACGACTCACGACTTCTTCACCATGCCCCCAAAATAACCACTGACACCTGCCGGATCAATTGGACAAAATCAATCGATGAAATCCATAATCTCATTCGTGGACTATCCCCCTATCCAACAGCATTTACAGAACTGGGTGATAAAACACTCAAAATATTTCGCAGTGAAAAAGAAGCTTCATTCCCCACGTCAAAAACCGGGCGCTGGGAAAGTGATGGAAAAACTTATTTGAAGTTTGCCGCTAAAGATGGATACATTCTTTTAAAAGATGTTCAACTGGAAGGGAAGAAACGAATGTTAATCGAAGATTTTCTCAGGGGCTACCGGTTTGGTTGATCAGGTTCTTTCACTGATAATTCTTTCTGCTACCAGTATATCGATTGGCTTTGTGATCTTGATATTGTTGTCCTCTCCCTCCACTAATGCTACTGTCATTCCAAAGGCCTCAACCACGGTTGCTTCATCAGTGAATTTTTCCTTATAATCAATTTGAAAAGCGGGTAATAATATCTTAC
>JAICPX010000313.1 GCA_025929635.1 Chitinophagaceae bacterium | reverse complement strand
GTAAGCATTGTGTTTGATGATGTGAATGGCATCCGCGATATCTCGGTGACTGATATGAGTGGCCGTACCGTAAAACAAATGAAAGGAGTAACCAATAACAATATTCAGATTGAGAACCTGAATGCCGGTTTCTATACAGTTCGTATTCTGAACACTGAAACAGGTGAACAGGTAGTGGAGAAGTTTGTAGTAAACAAGCGTTAAAGCTCAAGGTTTTAACCAACGGCGGGGGTGGTCTTCGCGCCACCCCTTTTTTTGATAATTAAAATGTTTGTAATAGAATAGAAAGATTTATACATTCTCATTTTCGATTGCGGAAACCAGGACAGGCTTTATCTCTACCAGATAAAAGAAGAAGTAACTTCTTTGGCTTTACACTAAACTGGTCATACAACTCCAACCCCGTGGACAACTTACCCTGAAAAGCTAAACGGATTTATTTAAAGCAAAGTGTATTTATTCGTTAGCATGGATTAGCACTAACCTGGCTTGCATAAAATTTTTTATTTATTAATAAAACCTTGAAGTATGAAAAAGAACTTATTCTTATTCTTATTGATGTTATCGTCAGTAAGTTTCGTTTTTTCGCAAACACCTTGCGTTACCGATAACCAGATCAACAATGGCGGCGGTAACTGTCCCGATGTAAATGGAGTTTCTGCTACCGGGACAATAACCTTATCATTTGATGGGCCGGTCGATCCCAACCTTATCCCGACGGTTGTAAGCGTTACCGATATCACGGATCCATCGAACCCAATCCTGGTTACAGATGTAACGTTCGGCCCGGGACACTTGATGAATAATGGAGATGTCAAATATTGCTATTATGTTGGGCCAAATAATAACAATAATCTGCAGGGCGCCAATTCCGAGTTTAGGTTTTTTGTTTCTTATAACGGAACGCCATGTGGTGAGCAGGGCACTCTTCCTGTGTCATTCCGTTTATTCAGTGCTTTACGCAGCAATAATGTTGTTGCCTTAAAATGGACGACTTCAATGGAAAGCAATAATCTCGGGTTTGAGCTTCAGCGCTTAATCGGCACCGGCAAATGGCAAGTAGTTTCATTCATTCCTACACAAGCTACGAACGGCAATAGTTCTTCCGATCTTACTTACAGTTACACTGATCTGAATTCAACAAGAGTCATTAGCCAATACCGCATCAGGCAAGTTGATTTTGATGGAAGATCTAAATTGAGCGAAATACGCATAGTTCGCGGCGTAGGTCAAAAAAATAAGACAATGGTGTACCCTAATCCAAGTAGTGATGGCAAAGTAAGCATTGTGTTTGATGATGTGAATGGCATCCGCGATATCTCGGTGACTGATATGAGTGGCCGTACCGTAAAACAAATGAAAGGAGTAACCAATAACAATATTCAGATTGATAACCTGAATGCCGGTTTCTATACAGTTCGTATTCTGAATACCGAAACTGGCGAACAGGTAGTGGAGAAGTTTGTAGTTAACAAGCGTTAAAGCTCAAGGGTTTAACCAACGGCGGGGGCGGCTTCGTGTCGCTCCTTTTATTTCTCAAAAAATCAAATAGGCAAAATAACCATTTCCTAACCCAGCCAGTCTGGTCAAGTGAAGGCTGTTTTTGATGGTAGGAAGGGACACGTACGCCTTGTTGTTTGCTGGAGGCATATGGAAACGGGAATCATCAGGCAACGGGTAAGAAATGGCAAACAGATTGCATTTTTAATACTACATGTTTTTATACTGCGAATGATCAATTCAGAAAACGGGGTCAGGTAAATGAAAAGATCATCGTGAAAGATCGTTAAAGCTTCAAGGTTTTAACCAACGACGGGGGCGGTTTTCGTGCCGCCCCCTTTTTATTTTCAAACAAGCTGATGATTCGTAAACCTACTCCTCATCCGAAGCCAATTTTTTAACGGCGCAATCAGAGTTGTTTAATTTATTCCACACTTTTAGAAGAGCCTGCTCCTAATTTCTCCACAGATTCTGTATTTCTTGCAGCAAAACCATTCCCGGAGAAGAGAAAATGGTTAAGTGAAATGTTGGATAGCTTTTTGTACAAACGTTGAGTGAACTATTCCCTTATCCTTATTGCAGGCTGTGTTAATGCCTGAATCAATTTTATTTTATTTTTTAAACCTTGTATTTATGAAAAAACTTTTACTCAGTCTTTTTCTTCTTAATGGTATATTCTATTCCGCAACCTTAAGAGCGCAATGTGATCTTGCCTTTCCAAATCTGGCCCGGGCCTTTTCTGCTGACATTACACCATTGGGCCCTGATAAGTGCCAATACACAGTAAATGTGGAATTTGAAATCGTCACTAATTCCGGTTTTAAGCATCTTTATTTCCACTCCTGGCTAGCTGACGATTATCCAAGTCCTGCCATTTTCGATTGCACCGGCAATACGCCGGCAGTAGATCCGGGAACCCGTTTGCAACTGGGGACGGCGGTGGATGAGCCCGGCAAGTCATTTAATGATTTTGGATTTGAAGGGTTGAATGACGTAACGTTCCCGGCGGACGTTGCGGTAGATGTGACAGCAAACATTTCAACCAGCTATCCGCATGACCCGGGTGTGGTATTAACAATGCCTTCCAACTCCCCCGGTATGACCGCTACCATTACCCGGCTCGGCAACTCGGATACATTGCGATTTAGTATTACGAATTTGCGAGTTGTAGTAAATACACCATGTGGCACGCCTGTCATTATTAAAACGGATATATGGGGCTCCAATTCCAATGCTCCGGATCCCAAAGCGCAATGTTATATATGTGGTACCGGACAGTCATTTGGCAACCCGCAAATAGCGCTGCAAAAAGTTTGCACCGCGGAACCGTTCAGATACCAGGTAACGCTTACCCCGTCAGGAGCTACACCGCTTCATGTTGTTTACAGGTTGTATGCAGACGATCTTGATGGTGTCAGGGAACCAAATGGAGATGATTCATTATTATTTGTTTCAGATACGATTGTTTTAAGTCCCGGAACACCATTTACAACAGGCTTGATAGATCTGCCTGGTGATTTTTGTTGCGTTGAACCCTTGTCTTTGTGGGGACTCTTTGTAGAGGTTACGGCAAGAGAATTTGGAAATGTATTAGCTACCCCTGTAATAGAGGAAGCTTGTGCTGCAGACGTACTGCCGGTGTCACTAAGATCGTTTACTGCCTCAAGAAACAACTCAACTGTTCTCTTACGATGGGAAACAGTTATAGAAGAAAACAGCCGTGGATTCTATATTGAAAGAAATATTGGCCATGGCGGCTGGCAGTCCGTTGGTTATGTTTCAACAAAAGCTATCAATGGAAGCAGCCATTCACCACTCAATTATGAATTCCCGGATATTAACAATGCAAAAGGAGTAACACAATACCGGTTAAGACAGATCGATATTGACGGTAAGCATGCTTATAGCCCGATACGTTCAGTAAGAGCTACGGGGCAGAAAGGCAAGACGATCGTGTATCCAAACCCAAGTACTGACGGTAAAGTTAATGTGGTGTTTAATGATATAAATAGCGTTCGTGATGTATCACTGTCAGACCTGAATGGCCGCGTTATTAAACATTGGAAAGGAGTTGTCAATAATATCCAGATTGATAATCTTACAGCAGGGTTCTATACGATTCGTATAATTGATACGGAGACAGGAGAGCAGACCGTAGAGAAAGTCGTTGTGAAAAAGCGTTAAGTCTACAAGGTTTTAACCAACGGCGGGGGTGGCTATCGAGTCACCCCCTTTTTTTTAAACTTTGTTGAAGTTACCAGGAGAGTTATTTTTATAATAAAGAAACAAGTGATTAAACGATGGACATACCGGCTCCTTCAACCATTTATCATTTTGGCTGTACTTATTTTTATCGGAGTAATTGGTTATGTTCTTATAGAGCGATATTCATTTATCGAAAGCATTTACATGACCACTATCTCGATAACTACAGCAGCTTTTAATGAAGTAAGACCGTTGAGTGATGAAGGAAGGGTTTTCACCATTTTCTTATTGCTTACAAGTTGGGCGACATTTGCATGGGCAATTGCCCGTATCACTCAATTCTTTTCTACAGGTGAAATAAACAGATATTTTAAAATCAGGAAAATTATGAAAGACATCAGTGAATTAAATGATCATGTCATTCTTTGTGGGTTTGGAAGAAATGGCCAGCAAGCAGCGAGGACATTGAAAAATCACAATTTTGATTTTGTGGTAATAGAAAAAAATGAGGAATCGATTGAAAGGTCTTTACCGCTTTTCCCGGACCTTATTTACCTGGTAGGTGACGGTACTGATGATGACCTCCTCCGGGAAGCGGGGATCACAAAAGCTACGGCTTTAATTACTGCATTGCCTGACGACGCAGCCAATGTTTTTATAGTATTATCCGCCAGGGCGCTGAACCCTAAGATCCAGATCATCAGCCGCGCTTCTGAAGAGAGTGCGTTTCCTAAATTAAGAAAAGCAGGTGCTGACAATGTGATCATGCCCGACAAGATCGGGGGCTCGCATATGGCCACCCTTGTATCAAAGCCAGATGTTATTGAATTCATCGACTTTCTTACAAGTGAAGAAGCCGAATCTGTAAACATGGAATCAGTGCCCTATAATCAACTACCCGCGGAAATACAAAACAAGTCTTTAAAAGTAGTAATGGAGTGGCACAGAACAGGGGTAAGCTGTCTTGGGATAAAAAATAAGGAAGGAAAATTTGTGATCAACCCACCTGGTGAAACCCTTGTGACGGAAGGTTGCAAGGTGATCGTTTTTGGCACCCGGGCACAAATAGCCAAGATGAAAGATAATCTTGATGATGATTGACCTAGTTACCGACAATTCCGAGTAATTCGATCTCGAATATCAACACTGAGCCTCCGGGAATAGTATTGTATTGGCCGGGACCGTAGCCAAGGTTATACGGTATGTATAATTTCCATTTTGAACCTGCTGGCATCAGTTGCAGCGCTTCTGTCCACCCGGGTATTACCTGGGTTACGGCAAAGGTGATTGGCTGCCCTGATTTGTAAGAATTTTCAAATTCGTTGCCATCAGTAAATGATCCGATATAGTTACAGGAAACCTTGTCCTTTTTTGTTGGCTTTGGGCCATTACCTTGTTTTATGATCTCATACTGCAAACCGCTTTTTGTAACTTTTACAGTTGGTCTTTTCTTGTTTTCCGCAAGGAATTTTTTACCTGCATCAATTGTCGCTTTGTTTTTTATTTCCTGCAATTTCATTTGATAACGAAGAGCAACCATGTTGGCCAGACTATCACTGAGCAGTGGTTTTTTTTGACTTTGGAGATCTGTGATCGCTCTCGCAATTATTGAACTATTAAAATTGGTAATATCAAACTGCCGGAAAAAACTTATTAAATAAATACCTGCAGCATAACTTGCCGAATCCCTGGCGTCATTCAACACAACTCCGCTTACCCGGGTCCCGGGTGTTTGGCCCGGATTTGACATTAGTTGGCTTTGATAGGCCAGCGCTGCATTGTCGGCATCAGTATTACTGATCAATTGTGGTTTGCCTGATTGAAGATCATCTACTGCCCGCGCACAAACCGCACTGTTAAAATTGAAAACATTTTGCGAACGATATTTATTTACAATATGTATTCCTGCCGTATAACTTGCGGAATCGCGAAGATCTTTCAAAACCTTTGGCGCCGTTGGTTTTAGTGTTGTTGGTTTTTTGGAGGCGCTGGAAACGGTTTTTGTATTCTGGGAAAAAGTATTTGTGCCAAAGAGTATAAATCCTGTTAT